>CAMZFO010000005.1 GCA_947306125.1 uncultured Clostridia bacterium
TGCTCGTTATCGACACCGAGGTCTACTCCAACACCGGCGGACAGTCCTCCAAGGCAACTCCTACCGGCTCCGTTGCGAAGTTCGCGGCCGCCGGTAAGCGCACCAAGAAGAAGGATCTGGGCCTCATGGCCATGAGCTACGGCTACGTCTACGTCGCCAAGGTCTGCATGGGCGCCAACCCCGCTCAGCTCGTCAAGGCGATCGCCGAGGCCGAGGCTTATCACGGACCTTCCCTCATCATCGCTTACGCACCCTGCATCAACCACACCATCAAGGCCGGCATGGGCAAGGCTCAGGCCGAGGCCAAGAGGGCCGTTGAGGCCGGTTACTGGCCCCTTTACAGGTATAACCCCGATCTCGAGGCCGAGGGCAAGAATCCCTTCATTCTTGACAGCAAGCCCGCCACCGCCTCCTATCAGGACTTCCTGATGGGCGAGGGCCGCTACACCGCTCTGAAGCAGCAGTTCCCCGAGCTTGCGGCCGAGCTGTTCGCAAGGAGTGAGAAGGAAGCTGCCGAGAAGTACGAGTACTATAAGAAGCTGTCTGAGATATAATTCGCATTCAGCGGTAATATGAGTTAAAGCGAGGGCTCGCACGGGATATCCTGTGCGGGCCCGCTTTGTTAAGGAGGCGTTATGAATTATTTATCGGCCATAGTCGACGCATTCACGGAGGAGGCGTTCTCCGGCAATCCGGCGGGGGTCGTTTTCCTCGGGGGAGATCCCTTCCCGGAGGAGGAGAGGTGCATAAAGCTTGCGGCGGAGCTCAGGTTTTCGGAGACAGCGTTCGTGCGGCAGCTCACGCAGACGGAATACGCCGTGCGCTACTTCACGCCCGTTTGCGAGGCGGCGCTCTGCGGTCACGCGACGGTGGCGTCCTTCTCGTTCCTGCGTGAAAGGAAGCTCTGCGGTCTGGGCGATATGCTCGTGCACACGGCGTCCGGCGATATCCGCGTGACGGTCGAGCGGGACTGCGTATGGCTCGATATGGCGGAGGCGAATACGGTCTGCGAGGCGGACGAAGCGACCGCCGATGAGCTTTATTCGGCTTACGGGCTGCCCGCAAGGCGGGGCGTGCGCGGTATGCTGCCGAAGGTCGTTTCGGTCGGGCTCTCGGACGTAATGCTTCCCGTGGAGTCCGCGGAGGAGCTTGCCGCCGCGGTTCAGGATGAAGCCGCGGTTTCCGAGATAAGCCGGCGGCTCAGCGTCACGGGCGTGCATATGTTCTGCCTCGACGGGGGCGAATTCGCCGCGAGATGCCGCAATTTCGCTCCACTCTGCGGCATACCCGAGGAGTGCGCCACGGGCACATCGAACGGGGCGCTGTTCCATTATCTGCTGGAGTACGGTTTTATCGGCCCCTCCCCCGCCCGCTTCATGCAGGGCGAATCTATGGGCAGACCCTCCGTGATCACCGCCAAGCTCGAAAACGGCATAGTGCGCGTGGGCGGCCCCGCGGCCTTGGTCATGTCCGGAACGGTAAGGCTGTGACCTCATCCTGCTCAACCAACGGTTTATTCATCTGTCAAAACAGGCGCTTTACTCTCCCGCTGATATGGGTTAAAATATGCCCGTCGGTACCGAGAAACGAGATCAAGCGGCTGTTGCCGGGAAAGGACGCCTTATTGAAAGGCAAAGGAAAAACTATGGAACTCAACAACAAGCTTCGCGCGTTAAGGACGGCAAAGGGGCTGACTCAGGAACAGTTTGCTGAGGAGATCGGCGTTTCCGCACAGGCTGTAAGCAAATGGGAGCGCGGCGCCACAATGCCCGATATAAGCCTGCTTCCCGATATCTCCGTATTCTTCGGCGTAAGCATAGACGAGCTTTTCGGCATAACCGAGGAGAAGGAATACGAGCGCATACAGAACATGATCTGGGACGAGCGCCTGTTCTCCGCGGACGAGATATACCGCACCGAGCGCTGGGTGGACGAGAAGGTCAAGGCGGGCTATCGCCCCGCTGACTGCATAAGGCTCAAGGCGGATATGTATAACCACCTTGCAAGGACCTATAACGAGCTGGCGGCGGAAGCGGCTATGGAGGCGCTTGCGATCGACCCCGGCTGCGTCGATGCGCACGCCGAGCTCAACGAGGGCCTTCGAGGGTTCGTGCCCGACTGGAACGTGCGCAATCACTACAAGCTCATCGCCTTCTACAAGGATTTCGTGAAGAAGAACCCCGCCGATTGGCGCGCGCATATGTGGCTGCTGGACAATCTTCTGGACGACAAGCGCTTTGCCGAGGCGGAGGAAGCCCTGCGCG
Source organism: uncultured Clostridia bacterium (assembly GCA_947306125.1). GTDB lineage: Bacteria > Bacillota > Clostridia > Christensenellales > CAG-138 > UBA3857. The sequence continues at coordinate 2,265 of CAMZFO010000005.1, forward strand.
GGCTCGAAAAGGCGGACGACACCTTCCGCACCCCGCTCTACCGCGCAAAGCTGCTCTGGGAGACCGGCAGGCACGATGAGGCGCGCGAGGTTTTCGCTCAGATGGAAAAGGACTTCCCCGATGAGTGGATGGTCATGTTTGAGATTGGCGAGCTCTGCGTGCTCGAGGGCGACTATTACAGCGCTATAGAGTACATGAAAAAAGCCCGCGAGAAGCAGAAAAAGCCGCGCTTTGCGGATACCTACGAGGCGCTTGCGCAGCTTTACGAGATAGTCGGCGACCGTGAAAGCGCCATAAAGACGCTCGAGGACGAGCTCGTTCTCTACAAGGAGGATTGGGGCTTCGATAAGGGCGAGGATTGCGATTTCGTCAAGCGGAATATAGCAAGGCTGAGAAAGATGAAATAAAAAGCAACAAAGGAGCCGACAAGCTGCCGGCCCCTTTTTCATATGCTTTTACTTGAACAGCCCTTTCTTTTTGGGCTTTGTCTTCTGGGCTTCGCCGTCGCCCATCTCCTCGGCGAGCTTTACGACGAGCTCGCGCTGCTTTTCGGTGAGCTTTTTGGGTATGCCGACGGTGACGTTGACGTACATATCGCCCTTTTCGGGGGAATTGAGCTTCTGTATGCCGAAGCCCTTCATGCGGAAGGTCTTCTGGCTCTGCGTGCCCTCGGGGATATTGAGCTTGACCTCCTTATCGAGCGTGGGTACGTTTATCGAGCCGCCGAGTATTGCCGTTGTGACGGGTATCTCTATATTCTGGTGGATATCCGCGCCGTCGCGCACGAAGCGCTTATGCGGCTTTACCCTTATCGAGATATGCAGATCGCCCTTGGGGCCGCCGTGCATCCCGTCGTCGCCCGCGCCGGAAACGCGGATGGTCTGCCCGTCGTCGATGCCGGCGGGGATCTTCACCCTGCGCTTCTGGAAAGAGCGCACCCTGCCCATGCCGGAGCAGTTCTTGCAGGGCTCCTTGATTATCTTGCCCGTGCCGCCGCAGGCGGAGCAAGGGACCGTGGTCTGCATGGAGCCCAATATCGTGTTCTGCACCCTTGTGACCGTGCCCCTGCCTCCGCAGGTGGGGCAGGTCTGGGGCTGAGTGCCGGGGGCCGCGCCGGTGCCTCCGCAGACGGAGCAGTTCTCCTCCCTGCGGTACTGCACTTCCTTTTCACAGCCGAAGGCCGCCTCCTCGAAGGAAATGGTCAGCGACTGACGCAGGTTCTCGCCCCTCACGGGGCCGTTGGGATTGCTGCGCGTGCCCGCGCCGAAAATATCGCCGAAGATATCGCCGAACCCGCCGAAGCCTCCGAAGGGGGAGCCGCCGCCGAAGCCCGACCAGCTTCCGGAGAAGCCGCCCGCAGAGGGATCGAACGCGGCGTGACCGAACTGATCGTACTTTGCGCGCTTGTCCGCGTTGGAAAGCACCTCGTACGCCTCGTTCACTTCCTTGAATTTGGCCTCCGCCTCCTTATCGTCGGGATGCAGATCGGGATGATACTGCTTCGCCATCCTGCGGAAAGCGGATTTTATCTCATCGTCGCTCGCCGTCTTCGGAACGCCGAGGACCTCATAATAATCACGTTTGTTTTCAGCCATGGGCCGACCTCCTTTTTAGGAGTATTTTTACGCGCTTTGGCGGAGGGGGCCGCCCTCCGCCATGAAACGCTTGGGATCAAAGCAATTAATTCTTCTTATCGTCGTCTACGACTTCGTAATCCGCGTCTACCACGGTGTCGTCGTCCTGATGGGGCTGCTCGTAGCCGCCCTGCTGGAAGCCGCCCTGATCGTATCCGCCGGCCTGCTGCGCCTGCTGCTGCTGCGCCTGCTGCTGGTAGATCCTGCCGAATACGTCGTAGGATACCTCGGTGAGCTTCTCGGTCGCGGACTTGATGGCCTCGATATCGTCGTTGCCCATGACGTTCTTGACGTTCTCGATCTCGGCGTTGATCTTCGCCCTGTCGGCTTCGCCGATCTTATCGCCCATTTCCTTCATGGACTTCTCGGTCGCGGCGATCATGCTGTCGGCGTGGTTCCTCGCCTCGACGGCCTCCTTGTGCTTCTTGTCCTCCGCGGCGAACTGCTCCGCCTCGCGGACGGCCTTCTGGATATCGTCCTCGGAGAGGTTGGTGGAAGCGGTGATGGTGACCTTCTGCTCGTTGCCGGTGCCGAGATCCTTCGCGGATACGTTCACGATGCCGTTGCCGTCGATATCGAAGGTGACTTCGATCTGAGGCACTCCGCGGGGAGCGGGCGCAATGCCGGTGAGCTGGAAGCGTCCGAGGGTCTTGTTATACTGAGCCATCTCACGCTCGCCCTGCAGCACGTGGATCTCGACCGAGGTCTGACCGTCTGCGGCGGTGGAGAAGATCTGCTTCTTCTGAACGGGGATGGTGGTGTTCCTGTCGATGAGGCGGGTGAATACGCCGCCCAGAGTCTCGATGCCGAGGGACAGAGGCGTGACGTCCAGCAGGAGGATATCCTTTACCTCGCCGCCCAGTATGCCGCCCTGGATAGCGGCGCCGACGGCCACGCACTCATCGGGGTTGATGCCCTTGAAGGGCTCCTTGCCGGTGATGCGCTTTACAAGCTCCTGCACGCAGGGGATACGGGACGAACCGCCGACGAGTATGACCTTGTCGATCTGGCTGGTCTTGAGGTTGGCGTCGCGCAGAGCCTGCTCCATGCAGACGCGGGTCTTGTCGATGAGGTCGGCGATGAGCTCCTCGAACTTGGCCCTGGAGATATTCATATCGATATGCTTGGGGCCGGTCGCGTCGGCGGTGATGAAGGGCAGGTTGACGTTGGTGCTGAGGGTGGCGGAAAGCTCGATCTTCGCCTTCTCCGCGGCGTCCATCAGACGCTGCTTGGCGATACGGTCGTTGCGGAGATCGATGCCGTTATTGCGCTTGAAGTCCTCGGCGATGTAATCCATCAGCCTCTTATCGAAGTCGTCGCCGCCCAGACGGTTGTTGCCGTTGGTGGCGAGCACCTCGAACACGCCGTCGCCGATATCGAGGAGCGATACGTCGAACGTGCCGCCGCCGAGATCGTAAACGAGTATCTTCTGGCGGTGCTCCTTATCGACGCCGTAAGCCAGGGAAGCGGCGGTCGGCTCGTTGATGATGCGCTTTACGTCGAGGCCCGCGATGCGGCCCGCGTCCTTGGTGGCCTGACGCTGGGAGTCGGAGAAGTAAGCGGGAACGGTGATGACCGCCTCGGTGACCTTCTCGCCGAGGTAGGCCTCCGCGTCCTGCTTCAGCTTCTGCAGTATCATAGCGGAGATCTCCTGAGGAGTATAGGACTTGCCCTCGATGGTGCGCTTGTAATCGGAGCCCATCTCGCGCTTGATGGAAGAGACGGTGTTATCGGGGTTGGTGATGGCCTGACGCTTTGCGACCTGGCCTACCATACGCTCGCCGTTTTTGAAGGCTACGACGGAAGGCGTGGTGTTGGAGCCTTCCGCATTGGGGATGACCTTGGGCTGGCCTCCCTCAAGGACTGCAACGCAGGAATTGGTGGTTCCCAAATCGATACCGATGATCTTAGACATAATATTTATCCTCCATTCAATAGAATTATGTGCTTATTTATAACGACCCGCAGGGGTAATTAACTCATTCATTCACCTTGACCATAGCGTAGCGGACTATCTTGCCCTTTACGCGCCAGCCCTTCTGGAACACGGCGGTGATATCTCCGGATTCCGCGCCCTCCTGATTATCCTTCATGACCGCGTCGTGAAGGTTGGGATCGAATTTGCCCTCGGCCTCGATCTCCTCGGCTCCGCATTTGGAAAGCGCGTCCATAAACTGCTTCCTTATATTGCGTATGCCCTCCGCGAAGGCGTCCTCGGGGGCGTTGTCGAGCGCACGCTCGAAATTGTCGAGCACGGGAAGCATATTCTTCACGGCTTCCCTCACGCCGTCGTCGCGGCTGTCCGCGCTTATCTGCGCATTGCGCTTGCGGTAGTTTTCAAACTCCGCCTGCAGCCTCTGCGCCTGCTTCACGGCGTCGTCCCTGTCCTCCTGAAGCTTATCGAGCTTCTCCTTGAGCGCCTTGACCTCCTCTGCCGAGAGGGTCATCTCCTCGTACTCGGGAGCGGCCTGCTCGCTCTCTGCGGCCTCCTGCTCCTCCTCGGGAGCCTCCGCCGCGATCTCCTCTTCGGGGGAGAGCTTCTTTTCTTCTGCCATCTTCTTACTGTTCCTTTTCTTATTCTTGGACATAATGCACACCTTACTTCAATAATTTGCCCAGTATGTCGCTAAGGCTGCTGCTTAAGTATTTCAGCACCGCCATGACCTTGCCGTAGTCCATCCTCGTAGGCCCGACGACGCCCATAGTGCCTATGTTCTTGCCGCCCGCCTTGTAGGTGACGGTGACGACCGAGCAATCCCGCATATCGGGATTGTCGTTCTCGGTGCCTATCCTGACGCTCATCTCCACGTCGGACGCGTCGGTCAGCACCTTCTGCAGATAATTGCCGCTTTCGACCTCCGTGAGGAACGAGCGCGCCTTCGCGGCGTCGCTGTATTCGGGGTAATCCAGTATGTTGGAGGCTCCGACGACCTCGACGTCGGTCTCGCTCATGCTCCGCTCGATATCCTCCAGCATCTCGCACACGGCGTCCGCCTGCTCGCCCACCTCGCTCCTTATCTGAGGAAGCACCTTCTCGACCGCCTCGGAAAGCCTGTAGCCGTCGAGCTTGCGGGTGATGAGCTTGGATATCTTTTCAACGTCATCCGGAGAAAGGCTCTCCGGTATGCGGATCATGGCGTTCTTGGTGACTCCGGTGTCCGTGACGACCACCGCCATCGCGGTGCCGTCCGAGACCGGTATCAGCGATATGCGCTTGACCTTGAGCGATGAGAACTGCGGCACGAGCACCATCGAGGTGTAATTGGTCATATCCGAAAGCACCCTCGCGGTCTGCCTTATCACCTCGCCCACCTCGTGCACACGCGTGTCGAGATGGCGCTTTATGTAATCCGCCTCTTCATCGGTCAGCTTGGCGCTGTCCATCATATGGTTTACGTAGAGCCTGTATGCCTTTTCGGAGGGGATGCGCCCCGCGGAGGTGTGCGGCTGCTCAAGGAAGCCGAGCTCCGTCAGATCGCTCATCTCGTTCCTGATAGTGGCGGGCGAAAGGCCCATATCGCTGCGCTTCGATACCGTGCGGCTCCCGACAGGCGATGCGGTCATGATATAGTCGTCGACTATCGCCTGAAGTATGCGCATCTTGCGGATATCGAGAAGGCTCGTATTATCGCTCATGTCCGATCTCCTTTCCCTGCCCGCGCACCGCGTCGGCAGATCTGTTTGTTAGCACTCGCCGCCCTTGAGTGCTAACAGTATAATAACACTCCCCGGGCAGTATGTCAACAGCCGCAGGGAAATATTCAAAATATATTTTACTTCGGGCGAGCCCGCGGGGGTCAAAGGGCCTTTTCCTCCCCCGCGAGGCTCCGCAGGAGTTTGAGCGCCCGCTTTTCGGCGCGGCTTACGCACACCTGCGTGAGCCCCAGCCTTATAGCTGCCTCCTTCTGCGTCAGATCATTATAATAACGAAGCTCTATCACCTCCCGCTCGCGGACGGGGAGCCGCGAGACGAGCTCGCGGAGCATCAGCCTGTCCGCGGCCTCGTCCTCCACGTCCGCGGGATCCCGTATGACCGGGGCAAGTTCCTCCGCGTCGAGCGAGAAGCAGGGCTTTACGGCCTCCAGCGCCGCCGCGATATCCGAAGGCGCGCAGGAAAACGCCTCCGCGAGCTCCGCCGCACGCGGGGGCGGCAGGCCTTCCCGCTCCGCCTCGCGCAGAGCCCCGTCAATGCGCACGGCAAGCTCATTGAGCCTTCTGCCGAGCTTTATTATGCCGCCGTCGCGCAGGCTCCTTTTTATCTCGCCCGCCACGAGCGGCACTGCGTAGGTGGAAAAGCAGAGCCCGAGCCCCGCGTCGAAGCGCCGCACGGCCTTTATGAGTCCTATCGAGCCCGTCTGCACAAGATCCTCGCGGCTCCCCCTCGAGCCGAATTTGCCCGCTATGAAGCGGACGAGCGGGAGATTATCGGTCACGACCGCCTCCAGCGCCCCGTCGTCGCCCGCCTGCGCGCGCATTATCAGCGCCTCCGTTTCCGCCCGGGAGAGCCGCTCACTCATCCGTCCCGAACCGCTTGCGCATGGTCACTCTGGTGCCCTTGCCCGGCTCCGACTCCACGGCAACGCTGTCCATGAACGCCTGCATCACGGCGAAGCCCATGCCCGCTCGCTCCTTATCCGGCGCGCCCGTATAGAAGGGCCGCATGGCGAGCTCGACGTCCTCTATCCCCCGTCCCTCGTCGGAAACGATCACCGTGAGGAGCCCGTCCTCGCTTTCAAGCTCGAGCACGACCGTCCCGTCAGGCGAGCCGTAGCCGTGTATTATCGCGTTCGTCACCGCCTCGGAGACCGCCGTACGGACGTCCGAGAGCTCCTCCACGGTCGGATCCAGCAGCATACAGAACTGCGCCGCGACGCCCCTTGCCAGCGCCTCGTTCCGCGTGACGCTTGGAAAGCTTGTCCTTAAATAATTCTTCATTTGCCTCCCCTTTCCGTGCAGAGCGAGTAAACGCCCGACATCCTCAGCACCTTGTCCACGCTCCCCTTCGCGCCCGAGACGCAGAAGCTCCCTCCGCGCCGCCTGATGTTCCTGTATCGTCCGAGTATCACTCCGACTCCGGCGCTGTCCATGAAATTCACGCCGCCCATATCGAATTCGATCCGGTCGGCCCCCTCGGCTATGAGCGCGTCCAGCTTCTCCCGAAGCGGCGCCGCGGCGTGCTGATCGAGCTCGCCCGAAAGAGCGACCCTGAGCACTCCGCCCTGCTTTCCGTATTTTAACTGCATAGAAAAACTCCTTTGCGTTTGTACGGGTCATGATTCCACTCCCGCCGAGGGCAGTCCTGCAAAGAAAAAAAGCTTGTTTTGTCGATTGCAAAGTTTCGACTTATGAGTTATATTATTGACATATCCCGCAAGGAGTATTCATCATGCAAACCATTCATTTCGCCCTCATGGGGGGCTGTGACGCTTTTGTCGGCGGAGGCGCCGTCCGTCTGCTCGGGCAGGAGGCGGCGAAGGCCTTCACCGGACGCAAGGCCGCACTGATAACGGACAGCGGAGTGCCCGCGGAGCATATCGCCCTCTGCGAAGCCGAGCTCAAAAAGGCCGGCAAGGAGCCCGTGCGGCTCGTTCTGCCCGCCGGCGAGCCCAATAAGACGCTTGCCGCCGCCGAAAGCATCTGCTCCTTCCTCTATGAAAACGGCTTCACCCGTTCGGACGGCGCGGTCTGCGCGGGCGGCGGAGTGCCGCTCGATATCGCGGGCTTCGCGGCGGCGATCTATATGCGCGGCATTGCGTTCGTTTCCGTGCCGACTACGCTTATCGCCCAGACCGACAGCGCCTACGGCGGCAAGACGGGCGTCGATTTCCGCGAGGGGAAGAACCTCATAGGCTGCTTCTCCCAGCCCAAGGCGGTCGTCTGCGACACGGACTTCCTGCGCACGCTTCCCGAAAGGGAGCTCGCCTGCGGCATGGGTGAGGTGATAAAATACGGCGCGACAGCGGAGCCGGAGATATTGAGCAGGGTCTCGCGGGCGATACCCGACGACGACACGGTGGCCGAATGCGTGCGCATCAAGCGGCGCTTCGCGGAGGAGGACTTTTACGATACGGGCGTGAGGCGCGTGCTCAATTTCGGGCACACGTTCGGTCACGCTTTCGAGGCGGCCTCGGGCTACTCCCTCTCGCACGGGCAGGCGGTGGCTTACGGCATGCTCGCGGCGATAAGGCTCGGGCAGAAGCTCGGCGCAACGCGCCCCGGAGTTTACGAAGCCGTGCTCTCCGCCATAAAAAGCGCAGGGCTCGGCGCCGATTACGGGGAGCTTTGGGAGGGTGCCAAGGCGCTCATCCGCCGCGACAAAAAATCGGACGGGAGCGGGATAGCCTTCGTACTGCTCGAAGATCTGGGCAGGCCCGTGATAAGCAGGCTGAGCGTCGATCGCATCTTGAATTCAATGAAATAAAAAAACAGCATGGTATCGGAGCTTCTCCGTACCATGCTTTTTTTCGTCGTATCCCGGGGCGCCGCGGCTTTACTCGATCACGACGTTCAAAAACGGGTTCTCTTCCGCGGAGTCGTCGAGCACGTGCCACAGCCTGTCGGCGTAGTCGCCGAGGTTTTTGACCGCCGCGGACCAGTTCTTGATCACGAGCGTAGTCGGCTCGAATATCATAGTCAGGCAATCGTGGAGCGCGTCCAGATTGCTTCCCCAATAGTTCTCCTCGCCCAGCACGGAGCGGAGCAGCGCGTGCGTTTCGTGCTTTGAAACGAATCCCCTTGCGTCAACCGTAAGCATATCTTTTCCTTTCCGCTTTATCAGCCCTCGTCGCCGTAGAGGAGGGTGAAGCTTTCGTAATGGTCGCTCGTGTAGTAGATAAGGCCGTCGTTCGAGAATATTATGCGCTTCGCGCCCCTCGAGCTCTTGCCCTTTGTGCCTATATCGCATTCGGTGTACCTTCTGCCCTGCTTGGTGGGAAGAAGCCCCTCGTAATTGCCGAAGTGATCGCCGCCGATGGAGCATCCCGGGGCGTAGGGCTCAAGGCTGCCGCCGTTCCAGCCGAGCTGGCGCGCCTTGTTTTTGGTGATATAGTTGGAGGGCAGATGCCCGAAAAGATGGATATAGAGCGCGACCTCGTCCTTCGTGTCGTATTTGCCGTCCTCTCTGACGGGGCAGTCGGTTGGCTTCGGAGTCGGAGCCGCGGTGGGCTTGGGAGTGGGAGTCGGCTTGGGAGTCGGGGTCGGCGCCTCGGTCGCCTGCTCCGTGGGAGCCTCCGTGGGCTGCTCGGTGGGAGCGAACGTCACAAGATCCGGCACCGACGCCTCCAGCGTGGGCTCGGAGGTGACGACCGGAAGATCCTGACCCGGATCCTTCTTGTCTATACAGCCTGCAAGCTGGCAGAACAGCAGCAGCACCGCGGCCAGCAGCGCCGCCTTTTTAAGGATACGATCCAGCATTTTTCCTCCTTTAATAGGGCAGTTCGTTCAAAACGGAAATGAGAGTGGCGCGGGTCGCCGCGTCGAGCGCTCCCGTGGGAGTAAGGCCGTAGCCGCTCTGGAACCACTTGAGCTTATTCATGGTATTGTTCCCGAAATAGCCGGAGAATACGATATCCTCGCCGAGCTTGCGGAGCGCCGCCTGCAGCCAGCAAACGTCCGCGCCGCTGTCGCCGGGGCGCAAAGTCCTCGCGGGAACGGGATAATTGGAAGGATCGAGGGGATCGACTCCGCCGGAGGGAGCGAGCCCCGCGCCCCTTGTAAGGCACCTTAAGCAGATGAAGGTATTGGGCCCGAATATGCCCGTCTTCGTGAGCTGATACTCCGCCTGGAAGCTCCTGACGCTCTCCTTGAGCGCGCTGCCGTAATAGCCCGTGACGGATACGCTGCCGTCAAGGGCGTGCAGCACCGCCTGAAGCCATTTCACGTCCTCGCCGGAAGCGCCGGGCTCCATAGCCCTCTGCGGGGTCATATAGCGCGAGGGCGCGTAGGTCCCGCTTGCGGGGAAGCTCATATCCATGCCGCGCAGGAAGGCCCTTATGCAGTTCCTCGTGGTCTTATCGCAGACGCCGTCGGGCTCGAGCCCCTGCGCCTGCTGGAACCTCTGCACGGCGGCCTTTGTCGCCCTGCCGAAATAGCCCGAAAGGACTATATCCTCGCCCATCTTCCTCAGCGCCGCCTGCAGCCAGCAGACGTCGTCGCCCTGATCGTTGAGCTTCAGCGTCCTCATGGGTACGGGAAAATACGAAAGCTCGTCGCCGGAGGGCGCGGGAGTCGCCGTGGGAGCTGCGGTGGGAGCCGCAGTGGGCGCGGCGGTCGGAGCCGAGGTCGGAGCGGCCGTAGGCGATGCGGTAGGCGCTGCGGTAGGCGCCGCGGTAGGCGCGGCCGTGGGAGCCGGAGTGGGCGGAGCGGGATAGCTTACCTGCACGTCGGAGCCGACGGCGCGGGCAAGGCCGTTCACGGTCGCGGCGTCGCATACGCCCGTCCCCTCAAGGCCCATAGTGAGCTGCATAAGACGCACGTATTTGGTCGTCAGCTCGCCGTAATAGCCCGAGATATCCAGCACGAAGCCGAGGCGCCTCAATACCGCCTGCACCCATTTCACGCCGCCGCCCTCGGAACCGAGTGCGAGATTGCTCTCCGGCGCGGGATAAACGCTCTCGCTCTGCGGTATGCGGTCCTTTTCGCGCAGGGTGGAAAGCATCTCCTCAAGGCTGAGCGCGCCGAAATTGCCGGTCTGCGAAATGCCGTGATTCTCCTGGAACCTCAGCACGCAGCGCTTCGTTTCCTCGCCGAAAACGCCGTCCACGGGGGCCGCGTAGCCCAGATGGAAGAGCGCGTTCTGCATCCAGCAGACTTCCTCGCCGGTATCGCCCTCGCGGAGCGTCCTGTCCGGCACGGGATACTTCAGGATATCGAACGAGCGGGCGTCGGCGTCCCCGTAATTGGGCGCGCCGTAGCCCCTTATGATATGGTTTTCAAGCGTGTGGCGGCGGATACAGACGCGGTGGTCCATATTGCCCTCTATGGAGATTATGAAGCCGTTCTCAACGTAAGCTATGACGCCGACGTGGCTCCACTTTTCGCCTGTACCGGAAAAATCGTAGAATATGAGATCGCCGCTCTTGGGATGGTAAGTCCCGGCGGGGCGGTACGCGATATTATTGAAATGATAGGGATTATAGCTGATCCTCGCATAGCAGGAGTTGTCGACTATGGACTCGGGCACCTGCGCCGCCCTTGCCGCCCACGAAACGAACATGGCGCACCAGGGGGAATAGAGCCCGTCCCTGCCCAAAACGTCCGTGCCGTACCAGAAGCCATATTCGGCGTAATCGCGGTATCCCTCGGGGTTTTCGCCGCCGAGGTCCTCAAACCCGTTGCCCTCGTGATAGCCCACCTGAGATATGCAGACGTTCACGTAATCCCGCCTGTAATTCCCCGAAAGCTGCATTTCGGAGAGGTTGCGGTAATATAAGCCTCCCCTGTAGGGCTCGGAGGTGGTGTAACCGGGTTCGACGTTGGGATCCATCGCGCTCGTCGCGTGCATCAAAGCGGCCGGAAAGACGACCGCAAGCACAAGAGCTATGACCTTCTTGATCTTCATATTCCCAAACACCTACGAAATCAATTTTAATTATCCCAGGCCCAGCCTGCTTTTGATCGCCCTTACCGTCGCAGGCCCGCATTTGCCGTCCACGGCGAGGCCGTTCGAGCCCTGGAACGCCTTCACCTTCTCCTCTGTTACCGTGCCGAAATAGCCCGTTACCGGAATGGAATAGCCGAGCCTCGCAAGATTAGACTGCAGCCACTTCACGTCGTTCCCTTCAAGGCCCTTTTTCAATACCCTCGTGGGCTCGGGGTACTGCTGCGTGCTCCCGCCGGAGCCGGAGCCGGAGCCCGAACCGGAGCCGGAGCCTATCGCGGCCTGGAGCTTTGCCCTCGTGGCGGGGCCGACGAGCCCGTCGGCGGTGAGCCCGTGCGAGCTCTGGAACGAGAGCACGGCGCTGTGGGTATTATTGCCAAAATAGCCCGTGATATTGAACGAGCCGCCGAGCCTCTTCAAGACCGCCTGCAGCCACTTCACGTCGTCGCCGGACATGCCCTTTTTGAGCGTCCTCGTGGGCACGGGGTAATCCGAGGGGTTCGAGCTTGAACCGGAGCCGGAGCCCGAACCGGAGCCCGAACCGGAGCCCGAACCGCCTATGGCGGCTATGAGCTTCGCCCTCGTGGCGGGGCCGACTATGCCGTCCTGCTCGAGCTTATACTTTTTCTGCGCCCAGATGACCTTCGATCTGGTCAGATCGCCGAAATCGCCGTCTATCGTGATGGCCGCGCCGACCTTCTTGAGCGCCGCCTGCAGCCACTTGACGTCCTCGCCGTTCATGCCCTTTTTGAGCGTCCTCGTGGGGACGGGATAATTGGAAGGATCCTCGCTGCTTGCCGGGCCCACGGCGAGCGCGGAGCGCAGCTTGTTGATCGTATTGGGGCCGCAGACGCCTGTGCCGACCATGCCGTTATCGAGCTGGAATTTCTTTATCTGGCGGGCGGTATTCGCGCCGTAGGAGCCGTCTATCGGGCTGGCATACCCAAGGCGCAGGAGCACGGCCTGCACCCATTTGACGTCTTCCCCAGCGTAGCCCTGATCGAGCGCCCTCGTGGGCACGGGGTAATTACCGGGGCTCACCGCGGATGCGACGGCGTTGGTATAGGCGGGAGCGCCGTAGCCCTGTATCTCGCTGTCGTAAATGCTTATGTCGCGTATGAGCACCTGCTCCGAGGCGTTCCCCTCTATCGTGAATACCCTGTCGTTCCAGACGAAGGCGACTATGCCGACGTGATCCCAGTCCCTGCCGTTGCCCGCCCAGTCATAGAATATGAGGTCGCCGGACTTGGGCATATAGCTCCCGCTGGGATGATAGGCCACGTTGAAGTAATAATGATTGGAGCCCGCATGCGCATAGCAGGCGTTGTTGATGGCGGTTTTGGGGACCTGCGCGACCCTTGCCGACCATGCGACGAACATCGCGCACCATTCGTTGAAGAAGCCGGAATCGTTGCCCAATACGTAATGCCCGTACCAATAGCCATATTCGGTATAGTTGGTCGAGCCGTTTATATTGGAGCCGTCGAGCTGGCTGACGGAATTGCCCTCGTGATAGCCGACCTGGGTCAGCGCGACGTTGATGAGGTCGAGGCGCTGATTGCCGGTGAGCCGGAGCTCGCGGAGATTGTTATAATAGACGCAGCCGCCGTAATAGCCGCTGGTGGAGTAGCCGAAGGAAGCCCTCGTCCCGTAACCGCCCTCGGATGAAGCCTCCGCCGATAAGCCGGGCGCCTGAGGCTGACCCGAAACAGGGGATGCGGCAAGCCCCAGAACGATCATGAAAGCTATTATTAACGAAGTGATACGGCGCATGGCTGACCTCTCTTGTTTGTCCCGCTGCAGCGGAACTGCGGAAACACTTCCACATTTTATTACTTACGCTTATATTGTATCATCAGCGGGCGCAAAGGACAACCGCGCAAGGGCAATATATTGTTAAAAAAGCGTGAATTTCGCCGCCTCTTACCCACTCCCTTGTGTTTTTGCCCCCGCGCCCGGGGCCTCATATTCGCCGTTTTGTATTGACACGGCTCGGTTTGCAGTATATAATAGGTAAAAACCCTTTGCGGAGGACAGCATGGTCAATATCAGCAGCGGATGGGAGTTTGTAAAGGACCCCTCCGAAGGTTTCTTCAAGGGCGGCAGCGAGGGCGCGGAAGGCGTCGAGTCCGTCCGTCTGCCTCATACCGCCGGCTCCGTGCCCATGCACTATGCCGCGCCCGAGGATTATACGGGCGTTTTCGGCTATCGCAGGAGCATTTTCATCCCCGACAAAACAAAGCGATATTTTATTAGGTTCGACGGCGCCGCGCACGCTGCCGTTCTTTATATCAACGGCCGTGAAGCCGCCTCCCATTACTGCGGTTATACCGCGTTCCGCGCGGAGATAACCGATCTCGTGCACGAGGGGGAAAATCTCGCCGCGGTCAGGCTCGACGCCACCGAGCGTCCGGACGTTCCCCCCTTCGGATTCGTTATGGATTATCTGGGCTACGGCGGCCTTTACCGCGAGGCATGGCTCGAGGAAAGGAACCCCGAGCATATAGAGGACATATTCGTTTACGGCGACGAGAAAGGGCTCTTGAGGGGCTCCGTTAAGGCGACCTGCGGGTTTTCTTCCGCCCGCTGCCGCGTTATGGACGGCGAAAGGGTGCATTGGGAATTCACGGTAAAGCACGGCGAATTCGAAGAGGGCGTGCCGGGCGTTCTCCCGTGGTCGCCGGAAAGCCCGAAGCTCTACCGCTTTGAGGCGGCGATATTCGACGAGAGCGGCGCTGAGCTCGATACCGCGTCCGTCAGGTTCGGCTTCCGCAGGGCCGCGTTCAAGTCCGACGGCTTCTATCTCAACGGCAAGCGCTGCTTCATGCGGGGCCTTGACAGGCATCAGTGCTGGCCCTATATAGGCTATGCCGCCCCCGCCTCGCTGCAGCGCGAGGACGCGAGGATACTGAAGGAGGAGCTCGCCTGCAGCGCCGTACGCACCTCTCACTACCCGCAGAGCCAAAGCTTCATAGACGCCTGCGACGAGCTGGGGCTGCTCGTTTTCACCGAGATACCCGGTTGGCAGCACATAGGCGACGAGGATTGGAAGCAGCGCTCGATAGAGAACGTGCGCGAGATGGTGATGCAGTACCGCAACCATCCCTCGATAGTGCTCTGGGGCGTGCGCATAAACGAGAGCCGCGACGACGACGGCTTCTATTCCCGCACGAACGCGCTGGCGCACGAGCTCGACCCTTCGAGGGCGACGAGTGGAGTGCGCTTCATGGAGCAAAGCAGCCTTTTGGAGGACGTTTACGCCTACAACGATTTTTCGCATCACGGGGACAACGGCGGCTGCAGGCCTAAAAAGGCCGTGACGCCCGACATGGATAAGGCGCTGCTCATCTCCGAGCATAACGGGCATATGTTCCCCACCAAGTCCTTCGACAACGCGAAGAGGCGGCAGGAGCACGCGCTCAGGCACGCCAAGGTGCTGCACGACGCTTACGAAACGGGCGAGCACGCCGGCTGCTTCGGCTGGTGTATGTTCGATTACGCCACCCACAGGGAGTTCGGCTCCGGCGACCGCATCTGCTATCACGGCGTAATGGACGCCTTCCGCAATCCCAAGCTCGCGGCGGCGGTCTATTCAAGCCAGGGCGATGACAAGCCCGTGCTCGAGATAGGCTCGCCGATGGAGATAGGCGATTACAACGCGAGCAATATAGGCCCGGTCTATATGTTCACCAACGCCGATGAGGTGGAGCTTTACAGGAACAGCCGCTTCGTCGCCTCATTCAGGCCGGAGGAGTCCGCCATGCCCCATCCGCCCATAGAGCTTTCGGATATAGTCGGCGAGCTCCTCGGCGCCGACGAGGGCTATACAGGCGGCAAGGAGAAGGCGGTGCGCGAGTGCATAAACGCAATGGCCAAGTACGGCTATGACGATATCCCGCTGAAATACAAGCTCAAGCTCGGCGAATGCGTGCTGAGGTACGGCATGACCCCCGAGGACGGCAGGCGGCTTTACGGCAAATACGTCGGCAACTGGGGCGACACCGTGACCGAATGGCGCTTCGAAGCGAAAAAGGGCGGGCGGACGGTCGCCTCTTGCGTGAAGCGTCCCTCGCGGAAGCTGCATATAGAAGCGCTCGCCTCGCAGACCGAGCTTCACGAGGGGGATACCTACGATATGGCCGCCGTGCGCATACGCGTGCTCGACGAGAACGGCTCCCCCGCGCCCTATGCGCAGCTCCCCGTCAGGCTCTCGCTTTCGGGCTGCGCCGAGCTCGTCGGCCCCGATATCGTGACCGCCGAGGGCGGCATGTGCGGCTGCTATATTCGCACGGTCGGAACGAGGGGCGGCGCAAGCCTGACCGTATCGTGCGCTCAGACCGATCCCGTTGTTATTGATTTTATAATAAAATGAGGAATCATTAAAGGAGGAACCAACATGGAAACCAAACCCAAACTATCGCTGATGAGCAAGATCTCATACGGCCTCGGCGCAGTCGGCAAAGACATGGTCTATATGCTCTCCGCAAGCTACGTCCTCTACTATTTCCAGGACGTGCTCGGCAGCAGATTCGGCGCTTCCGGCCGCGCGGCGATCACCGTCGCAATGGGCATAATACTGCTCGTCGCACGTATCTTCGACGCCTTCAACGATCCCCTGATGGGCGTTATAGTCGCCAAGACCAAGACCCGCTGGGGCAAATTCCGCCCCTGGCTCCTGATAGGCACTCTCACTAACGCCGTCATACTCTTCCTGATGTTCGCATGTCCGCCCTCCATAGACAAGCCCGGCGGCATAATCGCTTACGCCGCCGTCACCTACATTCTCTGGGGCATGACTTACACCATGATGGACATCCCCTACTGGTCCATGATCCCCGCCTTCACAGAGGGCGGCAAGGAGCGCGAGGGCCTGACCACCCTTGCCCGTTCCTGCGCGGGCGTGGGCAGCGCGATAATCACCATAATCACCATAAAGGCCGTTCACGCTCTGGGCACTGCCCGCGGCGCCGCGGCAAGCGACGTTGAGCTCGTGGGCTTCAAGTGGTTCGCGCTCGGAGTCGCGATAGTATTCGTAGTATTCACCGTGCTCTGCTGCATCTTCATCAAGGAGAAGTCCACCGTCGAGATGAAGACCGTATCCGTCAAGGAGATGTTCCGCGCGCTCGTGAAGAACGATCAGGCAATGACCGTCGTCATCGCGATAGTCCTCATCAACACCGCCATCTACATCACCTCCAACCTCGTCATCTACTTCTTCAAGTACGATTTCGGCGGCACCGAGTGGTTCAACAGCTACACCCTCTTCAATATCTTCGGCGGAGCTATGCAGATACTCTCGATGATGATACTCTATCCCCTCCTGAGGAACGCCGCAAAGCTCAAGAACACCACCATATTCTATATCTGCCTCGCCATGAGCATTATCGGCTACGCCGTGCTGCTGCTGCTCGCCGTAGTAGGAATGGGCAACGTGTTCGTGCTCTTCATTCCCGGCTTCTT
The DNA here is from genome assembly GCA_947306125.1 of uncultured Clostridia bacterium. GTDB lineage: Bacteria > Bacillota > Clostridia > Christensenellales > CAG-138 > UBA3857. The sequence goes on from CAMZFO010000005.1 coordinate 18,957, forward strand.
CATATTCGCCGCGAGCGGTCTGCTCAACATACTCACCACGGTATTCCTTGCGAACACCGTCGATTACGGCCTGCTGAAGAACGGTACGAGCGATGAATCCGTCGTGTTCTCTATGCAGACCTTCGTCGTCAAGCTCGCGAGCGGCATCGCGGCCTTCGCGGCCTCCATCTGCCTCGCCGTCGCGCATCTGCAGTCCGGCACGGAGGTCTCCGAAGCGGATAAGGCCATCGACTTCTCTGCCGGCGTCTCCACCGCGCAGAAGATGGGCCTCCGCCTGACGATGACCATAATCCCCATAATCGGCCTCATCATAGCCATACTCTGGTTCCGCAAGCGCTTCATACTCACCGACGAGAAGGTGCTTGAGATCTCCGAGCAGGTAAAGGACATGAAGGCCAATATCGAGGACTGAGCATGGACAGAACGAGCGTTATATTCGGCAACCCGATCGACGCGAAGACGATCCGCAAGGCCGAAAAAAGCAAGGCCAAATTCATAAAAAAGTTCGGCGACGACTCTGAGGCCGTCTATCATCTGGGGCTTTCGCCGATAACTCAGATAGACGAGCTGGGGATACAGAACCTCGTGCACTCGGAAACGCCGCTCGTGCTCCCCGAGAACCCGCTCGTGGTGGGCAATATCCGCATGGGCTTCGGCCATTACCGCATTGCAATGGCCATCGCCTCCTGCGCGAAGCACATGGGCTTCACCCCGCTCTGGTTCGATCTGGCCTCCTTCGACGCGACGGGCTCCAAAATGATCCGCAGCCAGAACGATCTTTATTCGATGGGCTCCAAGCTCTCCCAGAAGATCGGCCTGTTCAACAAGCTCGTATGGGAGCCCCTGAATTCCGAGGGCTTCCGCAAGATCACCTATAACGCGGCGGATCAGAAGAACTCGGAGCTTTTGGTCCCGCTCTTCGCCGATCTGCCCAAGGATATCCCCTACGTCGGCACGCACGTCTGGCCCAGCCAGGCGGCGGTGCACGCGGGGCTTGACCACGTCGTGAACGCCATACCCGACAACTGGCCTATGGGCCTGCATCTTGCCGAGGGCAGCATACACACCGTGCAGACCCCCTTCGCCTATCTGGGCTACAAAAAGCTGAACGGCATGGCGAAGGAGGCGTTAAAGCCGATGCCCGATAAGGACCTTTACAGGGTCGGGCATTATATCGACCACGAGCTCGTCTCGAACGTCGAGGCCGACTGCGCCGCGAGGATCGAAAGGCTCGGCTCGGGAAAGGCCGTCCGGTTCCTGATGACCGTCGGCGGCGCGGGCGCGGGCGGGGATCTTTACCTTGCCATGGCGCGCCACCTCCTGCCCTATATAAAGCAGGGCAAGGCGGAGCTCTGGATCAATTTCGGCGACCATCTGACCATGTGGGAGGTGTTCAAAAAGCAGCTCCCCGAGCTCACGGGAAGCGCGCGCACGTTCTTCAACGACTATGCGGGCCTGAAGCGCTGGGCCGCGAACGTCGACGCCGAGGGCGGCGGAGTGACCGTGTTCTGCCATGACGACATATTCGAGGCGGTCTATTCCACCAATCTGCTCATGCGCCGCGCCGACGTGCTCGTGACAAAGCCCTCCGAGCTCGCCTTCTACCCCGTGCCGAAGCTCCAGATGCGCCACATAGGCGGTCACGAGGTATACGGCGCCATATACGCCCGCGAGATGGGCGACGCGACCTACGAGTGCGAGACCGCTCCCGCGCTCTGCGATATGATCGACACTCTGATAGGCGACCGCAAGGTGCTCCGCACCATGTGCGAGCGCATAATCGAGCTTAAAAACGCCGGCGTCTACAACGGCGGCTACGAGGTCGTCCGCCTCGCCTCCGAGGGCAGGCGGTAACGCCGAAAGGGGAACACATGAAAGCACCGAATCAGATAAAGCACGCCATAATCGTTCTGGGCCGCGAGGGCAACGAGCTCTTCGACGGCATAGGCGACCTTGACTGGCAGGAGCTTCCCGCAGGCGGCAGAGCGGCCTTCGCCGTGATCTCGCCCGCGCTCCCTCAGGGGAATATCGCCTCCGCGGAGGCATATCTGCGCATAAGGGATACCAAACGGGACAGGATATTCATGAACGGTTATCAGACCTGGACCTACTGCCCCGAATACACCGTGAAGGACCGCATAAGGGGCTTGAACGGCCTGCCCAAGGCGGTCGTGAAGGCCTTCGCGCTCGACCGCTACGGCGATTATCACTTCGTGGATTATCCCAATAAGCGCGGAGTGCTGCACGGAGTCTCCTACTGCTATTTCCGTTCCGGCGAAAGGTTCCTGCTCATCGCCTCCCTCTCCGAGCAGAACGGCTACACCCTCTTCCGCTACGACGCGGACGAGGAGCTGCTGACCGTGCGGCGCGACTGCGAGGGCTTAAGATGCGGCGGCAGCTTCGCGGCGTTCGAGCTCTTCATCGCGGAGGGCGCCGAGGACGAGGTGTTCGACGCATGGTTCGCCGCGATGAACGTCTCCCCCATCACCGAGGAGCGCATCACCGGCTATTCAAGCTGGTATAACCGCTATCAGCACATCACCGAGGAGACCATACTCGAGGATCTTTCCGGCTGCGCGAAGATAATGCGCGGCGGCGAGCTCTTCCAGATCGACGACGGCTGGGAGCCCGCAGTGGGCGACTGGCTCGAGGCTGACCGTAAAAAATTCCCCAACGGCATGAAGGCCGCCGCCGGGGCCATACACAATAACGGCTATAAGGCCGGGCTCTGGCTGGCTCCCTTCGTGGCGCAGAAGGATTCGGCGCTCGTCCGCGAGCATCCCGATTGGCTCTATCATCACAAGGGCAAGCCCTGGGTCTGCGGCTCCAACTGGGGCGGCTTCTATTCGCTCGACATAGACAAGCCGGAGGTCGTGGAATACCTTGAAGCCACCTTCCGCCGCGTGTTCGACGAATGGGGCTTCGACCTTGTCAAGCTCGATTTCCTCTACGGCGCGGCTCCCTTCGGCTCCGAAAAGGAGACGAGGGCGGGCAGGATGATACGCGCCATGAAGCTGCTGCGAAGGCTCTGCGGTCAGCATCCGATACTGGGCTGCGGCGTGCCCGTGATGCCCGCCTTCGGGCTCGTGGAATACTGCAGGATAAGCTGTGACGTATCGCTCGACTGGGATGACAAGCCCTGGATGCGCATTATCCACCGCGAGCGCGTCTCCACCCGTCAGGCTATGGGCAACACCGTGTTCCGCCGCGAGCTGAACGGCAGGGCGTACCTTTCCGATCCGGACGTTTTCTTCCTGCGGGAGAACAATATCCGCCTTTCGGAGGCCAAAAAGCTGAAGCTGGCGAATATCAACGCGCTCTTCGGCGGAGTGCTCCTCACCTCCGACAATATCGGCGACTACACCGGCAGCGCTCTTTCCGCCTACAGGAGGCTGCTCGCCATGCGCGACGCGAAGGTGAAGGGCGTCGGGGTCGCCGGGAAGCGCATCACGGTCGCCTATGAGCTGAACGGGGAGGACGGCAGCATCACGTTCTGATAATTTGCAGCGTATTCCGCGCAAAATATCGTTGATTTTGCGCGAATGCTGTGGTATGATTATTATACTATATATGGGAGGCCGAAAGAAATGAACGATAATCACAAGATATTCGGAATGAGAAACAACATTGCCTACGGGGTCTGCTTCATATGCCCCATAGTCGCCATACTCGCTCTCGTGCTCGACAAGGGCATGAACAGGGAGAACAAGCAGTTCATGTGGGAGGCCGTGCTCGGCCTTGCAGCCGCGCTGATACTCGGTCTTCTGACCTTCTTCCTGCATCACGCTCTCGGCTGGGTCGTCTGGGTCATAATGGTGTTCTTCGGCGTGCTGAATCTCGCCGGCAGCGTGACCCATCTGCCCTTCGTTTCCGTGCTTGCCGAAAAGCTCGTTAAGTGAAGCCTTTGAAGTTCCGCCCCGCGGCTTGGCTCCGCGGGGCATTTTTTACACGGATTTTACCGATCGTATATTGCTTTCGGCGCTTATCTGCGGTATCATGTTTTCAGGGAAAAAGCCATAAGGAGGGACCTTAAATGCTCAATATAGAAAAGCTGACCAAATGCTTCGGTGAAAAGCGGGCCGTCGACGGGCTCGATCTTCATATCCGCCCCGGCGAGATATACGGCTTCATCGGGCACAACGGCGCCGGCAAGACCACGACCCTAAAGTGCGTCGTCGGCATACTCCGCCCCGACGAGGGGAAGATCACGATAGACGGCGTCAGCCTTGCCGATAACCCCATCGAGTGCAAGCGCCGCATAGCCTATATCCCCGATAATCCCGATCTTTACGAATTCATGACGGGCGTCAGATACCTCAATTTCGTTGCGGATATTTACGGCGTGAGCTCCGCGGACCGCACGGAGAGGATCGCCAAATACGGTGATCTCTTCGAGCTTACAAAGGATCTGGCGCAGCCCATTTCCGCCTATTCGCACGGCATGAAGCAGAAGCTCGCGATAATCTCCGCATGGATTCACGACCCGAAGCTCATACTCATGGACGAACCCTTCGTGGGCCTCGACCCCAAGGCGGCGCACACCTTGAAGCTCATGATGCGCGAAGTATGCGACGCGGGCGGCGCGATATTCTTCTCCACCCACGTGCTCGAGGTCGCCGAAAAGCTCTGCGACAAGGTCGCCATAATCAAGGAGGGCAGGCTCATCCGCTCCGGCACCATGGAAGAGGTCAAGGGCGACGACTCGCTCGAGGCGGTATTCCTCGAGCTGGAAGAGTGATCGGAGGGCGATATGCTCAAAGCGTTATTGAAAAAGGAGCTTGCGCAGCTCGGAAGGGTATACTTCTATGACTCGCGCAGGAAAAAGCAGCGCTCCCCCGCCGCAATAGCCGGGTTCGTGCTCATAATGCTCTTCGCCTTCCTGTCGATAGGCATGTTGTTCTATATGATGGCGGACAGCACTCTGCCCGCCATACACGAAGCGGGGCTTGACTGGCTCTATTTCGCCTTCTTCGGGCTCATCGTGCTGGGCCTCGGCGTTATCGGCAGCGCCTTTATGACCAACAGCATACTCTATAAGGCCAAGGACAACGAGCTCCTGCTCTCAATGCCCATACCCCCCGCCAGGCTGCTCTTCGTGAGGATGCTGACGGTGCTCATTATCAGCTTCTTCTTCTGCGCGCTGGTATGGACGCCGGTGATGATCCGCTATGACGCCGCTCTGCACCCGCCCTTTACGGCAGTGCTGCTGCAGCTCCTGCTGCTTTTGGCCCTCACGCTGCTCGTCACGGTGTTCTCCTGCCTTCTGGGCTGGCTCGTGGGGCTCCTCTCCTCGAGGATATCCAATAAGACCGCCGCGACCGTAATACTCTCCCTCGTATTCATAGTCGGCTACTACGTGCTCTATTTCAATATGCGCGGTATGATAGACCGCTTCCTTGCGAATCTCGGGGGCGCCTCGGAGTCCTTCTCGCGCTGGGGCTGGCCGCTGAAGCAGCTCGGGCTCGGCGCCTCGGGCCGTCTGCTGCCCGCGCTCATATTCACCCTCATCGCCGTCGTGCTGTTCATATCGGCTTACGCCGTGCTCTCCGCGACCCTCGTCAATATAATGACCTCCACGGGAAAGGTGAAGCGGAGCGTATACCGCGGCGGGCGTGAGAAGCAGGGCGATATAGCCTCCGCGCTGCTTATGAAGGAATTCAAGCGCTTCACCGGGAGTGCCATATACCTGCTTAACGCGGGCCTTGGCGCGCTCATAATGGTCTCGCTCGCCGTGTTCGCGCTCATCAAGGCCGGCACGATAAACGAGGTGATCGACGGCGTGCTCTCCCGTGCGGGCGTCGGCCCGGGGATCGTGCCCCTCATCGCCTTCGGCCTCATAGGCCTCATAAGCTCCACGGACTGCACCTCCGCCTCCTCTGTATCGCTTGAGGGCAATACCCTCTGGCAGCTCCAGTCCATGCCCGTGGATCCCGCCGAGCCCCTCATGGCAAAGCTGAGGCTGCACCTGCTCGTTAACGCCGTGCCCGCGGCGATACTCGCGCTCGTGCTGGGCGTCGTGATAAATGCCGGCTGGCTCACGACCGTGCTGCTTGTCGCCGCCTCCTGCTGCTTCGTGTGGCTCTGCGGCGCCTTCGGCTTGATGATGAACCTGAAAAAGCCCCTGCTCGACTGGACAAATGAAACAGTTCCCGTGAAGCAGGGCATGGCCGTGCTCTTCACGATGCTCTTCGGCTTCATCGGCGGCGTCGTGCTCACAGGCCTCGGAATACTGCTCGCCTCCTTCGCGGGCCCCGCCGCGGCGCTTGCCGTTGTCGCTCTCATCGCCGCCGGAGCCGCCCTTGCCGTCACCCGCTGGATAAAGCGCAGCGGCGCCGGGATATTCGCGGAGCTGAGCTGAATCTAAGCGCAAAAATACCGCCCCTTCAGGCTTGAAAGGGCGGTATTAGTTTGCCTGAGTTACTTAACGTCAGCGGTCTTGACGGAGGTGATATGGGGATTTACGCCGTCATACCAATAGAGGAAGCCTTCGCAGTCGATGATATCGCCGACCTTGAGGTTCCTGACCGCGCTATAGACCTCGGTGGTCTTGTCGCAGAGATAGCTCTCAACGGTGAACGTGTAGCTCTGATCGCCGATCTTGACCTTGAAATAGAGGTCGTTGCCTTCCTCGCCGGAGTTGTCCCAGTTATAGAAGAACGCGACGTCGTTGCCCGCGTCGTCCTGACCGATGGCCTCGACGACGGCGCCCTTAACGGTGAAGAGCTCGTTCTGATGCTTGATGAGATCGTCGGTGCCGAACATGGAGGTGGCGTCGAAGGCCGCGGCAACGAAATTGCCCTCCTCGATCTCAAAGGTGGCGTCGACGATCTCCACCTCGCCCTGCCACTCTGCCTTATGACCGGTGACCTTGATCTTGGTGCCGGGGGTCAGCTTGGCGTAATCGGCCTCGGAGCAGGCCATGTTGTAAAGGAAGTAGGCGCCGTCCTTATCCTGAGTGTAAACGGTGGCCTTATCCTCCCACCAGCTCTGCTTCGCCTGAACGTAGGTCTCAACGGTGACCTCGGTGTCGATGGCGGCGGCGACGTACTCGGCATAGGTCATGACGCCCTCGCCCTTAACGTCGTCCTTGGGCTCCTCGGCGGGCTTTTTGCAGGCGGTGAACGCCGCAAGAGCCATCACGAGAACCAGCATGAGCGCAAAGATCCTTTTCATTTCAAAAATCCTCCTGATATTATTGACCCTGTTGGGAACGGGTCTATTATACTTCTTTTTCGCGACAAATCAATATCCAAGTTAAATAATCGGCTTTATATTTTTTTGCCGCGCTCCCTCCGCTTTATCACGGCTCCGCGTATACAGAAGAAGGCTATGCCCGCCCACGCGGCGGCAAGAGCGATGATGAGCGCCTTCGCCGTGCCCGGAAGTGGGCCCATGTCCTTTTTGCCGACCTTATCCCCCATGCTGCCCTGATCGAGCCTGTAAAGGGATCTGACGTCGGAATAGAGCTTTTTCATGTAGCTCTCGTCCACGGTCTCCTTCCTGCGGACGGACTTGGTCACGTTCTCTATGAGCGTTCCCGCCGCGTCGCGCAATGAGGCGGAGCCGTTGAAAACGGGAGTTATGAACGTGCTGCCGACGTTCTCGAGCAGCAGCTTCGCCGCCTTTATCTTGACGTCGTAATAAAGCTCGTTGTCCTCGCCCGCGCGGGAGAGGTAATCGAGGTATTCCGGCGACTCCTGCGCCTTCAGCGTGACGGGGACGTAGCCCTCGGTCTGCGAATACGCTATCTGCACGTCGTTGGTCAAAAGATACTGCGCGAACAGCCACGAGGCCAGCACCTCCTGCGGATCCTTCTTATTGAACACGCAGACGGAGGGCCCCTGCGAGATCATTTTGGGGGCCGCGGGATCGAACTGCGGTATGGGCATAACGGCCGTCTCGAACTCGATTATCTTGTCCTCGGCGATATCGTGATGGGTCGCGTGGGAGCCCATCCAAGTCGCGCCGGCGGTGGAGTCGACGGCGAATATGCACTGGCCCGCATTCAGGAAATTGCCCGGGTAGCTCGATATCTTGAACGTGGAGAAGGCGCCCTTTTTGACGTGCTCCGCAATGTCGAAGAGCAACTCCTTCGCCGTGTCGTTGAAGAGCAGTATCTCGCCCTCGTCCGTCGAATAATCCGCGCCCTTCTGCCTGAGCATCTGTATCATCATGTTGTCCGTGGATTTATAGATGAACGGTATCATCACCTTCTGCCCGTTCACCTTGAAATTGCCGTCGGCGTCCTTTTCGGCCGCCGCCTCGGATACCTCCCAGACGAAATCCCACGTGAGAAGCTCGGGCAGCTCGTAGCCGAGCTTTTCAACGAGGTCCTTGTTTATATAGCAGGCCTCCGTGGAGCGCATGAAGGGTATCGCGTAATGGCTGCCGGAGACCACGCACTCGTCCAGGAACTGCGGGACGATCTCGCTTTTCTTCGGCGAGTCGAAGCGCACCTCACTCCCGCCGAGGCCGTATTTCGCGTCGTCAAAGAGCGCGTCGAGCGGCACGACGACGTTCTGCCCCGTTATGTAGGTGGCGATATGGTCGGGATAGGTTATGCAGACGTTCGGCGTGGTGCCCGTGGAGATATTGGTGATGACGTCGTTGTAGATCTTGCCGTAATCCGTGTAAAGCCTCAGATTGACCTTCACGTTGGGATACAGCTTTTCAAAGTCCGCAATGGCCTTTTTATAGATATTCACCTGCGTTTTGTTCGTGTCGTTCTTGGCCCAGAAGGTGATCTCCTGCCGCCTTGAGGCGTCGAACTCCTCAGGCGCCGCGAATTCCCGCATGCCCCTTGAGCCATGGCAGCCGGGAAGCAGGGCGCAGAGAGTCACGATGAGCAGAGCGACGGAAACGAGCCTCTTCATCCCTTCGTACCCCCTCTCGAAACGCCCTCCATTATCTTCCTGCGGAATATGAGGAAGAGCACGATGAGCGGCACGGATATGACCACGACCGCCGCCATCATGGCCGGGATATTCTCCCTGCCGAAGCCGTTCTCCCTGATCTCCTGTATGCCGTTCGAAACGAGGAAATAGGCCTGATCGTCGGTGATAAGACGCGGCCAGACGTATGAATTCCAGCACTCGATTATCTTGAGTATCACGACCGTTATTATCGTCGGGCGGCATATGGGTATCATCACCTTCGTGAGGTACTTGAGATCGGAAGTGCCGTCCACCTTCGCGGCCTTATAGAGCTCGTCCGGTATCTGCTCGAAATTCTCCTTGAGCAGATATATGTAGAACACCGAAGTCACCGAGGGGAGTATGAGGCCCTGGAAGGTGTTCCTCATGCCCAGATCGGTGATGGTCTGGAAGTTCGTGATTATGACGAGCTCCGAGGGGATCATCATCAGCGCCAAAAAGAGAGTGAATACGATATTCTTGCCGCGGAACTCGAGCCTTGCGAATGCGAAGGCCGCGAGCACTGTGACAACGAGCATGAGCGCAGTCGTGATGAGAGTGAATATGATCGTGTTCGTGAAATACCTCGCCAGAGGCACGGTCGTGAAGGCGTCAATGTAATTCCTTATTGTGGGCGCCTCGGCGATGAATTTGGGCACGTACTCGGAGTTATATGAGCTGTAGCTCTTGATGGAGGTCAGCACCATCCAGTAAAACGGGAAGAGCACCATTATCGCCCACACGGTGAGCAGCGTGTAGGTGACTGTCTTCCTTATCCTCTGCGAACGCCTGTCCCGGCGCTCTATCCTGTCGTAATCGCTTCGATCCATTCCCTCGCCCCCTCAGTACTGCACCTGTTTTTTGCTTATCATGAGATTTATAACGGTGATAGTGAATACTATCCCGAACAGAATGAGCGCCGCGGCGGAGGCGTAAGAGGGATAGCCGCCGCTGTCGCCGTAGAGCATATCGTAAACGTACCCGACTATGGTGTTCATCTTCGCCGCGTTGAGGTTGGTGCCGAAGAGCGCAACGGCGTCCGAATAGGCCTTGAAAGCGCCTATAAAGCCCGTGATGACCAGATAGAATATCATGGGCGATATCATGGGCAGAGTGATGCGGGTGAATATCCTCCACTTGGAGGCGCCGTCCACCTTCGCGGCGTTATAGTAATCCTGCTTTACCGAGGCTAAAGCGCTGGTCAGTATCAGTATTTTGAAGGGCAGCACTATCCAGACCGTATAGAAGCAGAGCACGAACATCTTCGCCCAGTAGGGGCCGTCTATGAAGTCAACCGATTTTCCGCCGAAAAGGTTTATGAGCATATTCACCATGCCCTCGGTATAGGCCGTCTTCTTGAAAAGTATCATGAAAACGAGGCCGACGGCGAGGGTATTGGTGACGTAGGGCAGGAAATAGACGGTCTGATAGAGCTCCTTGAGCTTCTTTATGGAATTGAGCCCGAGCGAGATGAGCAGCGCAAGCCCCGTGGATACGGGGACGGTGATTATGACCAGTATGAAGGTGTTCTTTACGGCCTGCAGGAAATACGGGTCGTGCAGAACGTATGAGTAATTATACCCGCCGACGCCCATGAAGGTCTGCGAGGCGGAGTTATACCCCTCCTCGAAGGAGTAGACGAGCACGTCCACGAGCGGGTAGACCATGAAGGCCCCCAGAAACAGTATGGCGGGCAGCAGATACAGCCACGCCTTGCGGTCGTTTTTCATGGCCGCCTCCTTTTAAGCGAGCGGGACGGGCCCGCAGGCTATGCGCTCCCCGCTCCCGGCTTCGAATATGAAGGTCTTATTGGGCTTCAGGTCGAAGCGCGCCTCCTTCGCCGACTCGCAGACCTTCATCTCCGAGCTGATTATAGCCCGGATATTCGCGTTTTCGCAATCCGGGTGGGAAGCGACGACCGTCATATCCCTGCCCATGACCTCTATCGCGGTCTGAGCGCAGGTGAGCGTTCCGTTTTCGCAGGGAATGAAGCCCTCCGGGCGCACGCCAATCCACACCTCGCGGTCGGAAACGCCCTTGACCTCAAGAACGCTTTCATTGCCTATCATCAGCCTTTCGGACTCCACTCTGCCCCTGAAAACGTTTATGGGCGGAGTGCCGAGGAATTTGGCGACGAAGAGATTTACCGGCTCGTCGTAAACGTCCTGCGGCCTGCCTATCTGGTTGAGCACGCCCTCCTTCATCACGACTATCATATCGGATATGGACATGGCCTCCTCCTGATCGTGCGTGACGAATATGGTGGTGATGCCGGTCTCGCGCTGTATGCGGCGCAGCTCCTCCCTCGTCTGCAGGCGGAGCCTTGCGTCAAGATTGGAGAGCGGCTCGTCGAGAAGCAGTATTTTGGGCATCTTGACGAGCGCCCGCGCGATCGCCACGCGCTGCTGCTGACCGCCTGAAAGCTGCGAGGGCTTCCTTTCAAGATACTCCGATATCTGCACGAGCGAGGCCGCCTCATTCGCCTTTTCGAGCATCTGCTGCTTTGTGAGCTTCTTGTCCCCCTTGAGGTTTTCAAGCGGGAAGAGTATGTTCTGCAGCACTGTCAGATGCGGATAGAGCGCGTAATTCTGGAACACGAGCCCCACTCCGCGCACCTCGGGCGGGAGCTCCGTCACGTCGTCCCCGCCGAAGAAAATGCGGCCGGAGGTGGGCTTTTCAAGGCCGGATATGAGATTCAAAAGGGTCGACTTGCCGCAGCCCGAGGGCCCGAGCAGACCTATGAGCTTACCGTCCGGTATCGTCAGCGAAAAGTCGCTGACCGCCGTGACGGACTCCTTCGATTTCCTGTTCCTCGAAGGGAATATTTTGGTGAGGTTTTGAAGAGTTACTTCCATTTTACGCCCCCATGAGCCGCGCTTGGATCGCCGCGCGGCGATTCGTTTTATCCGCCCTCCGGCCCACAGCCTTCGGGCATTAAAAATGCACGCGGAAACGTGCATTTCGGCTTTGCTCACGCCATCCTCGCGTCGCGCAGGGGCTCGTCCCAGAGCACCTTCGCCTTATGCTCGGCTGCAAGCTCGTCCACCGTATCGCGGAAGGACGCCATAAACTCCTTCTCGCGCTTTTTGGAGCGGCGGCCCTTTGCGGCATAGATCTCCTTTTCATAGATCGCGTCGCAGGAAACGCAGAAATCCTCCGGATCGCGGAAGGGGAAGAAGTTGACGCTGACCGTATAGCGGATAAAGCCCGCCTCGGAATCCGAAGTCAGCTTGACCACGGCCGCCCTGCGCTGGACGCCGCCTATCTTTGCCTTCGCCTTGAAATACTGTTCATATACGTCAAGAACCATATAGGTCACCTCCTTTTTTCAATTATATATCCGCCCGCCGTCAATGTCAATGCCGTAAGCGGATTTGACAGCGGTCCCGGATTCATTTATAATCGTTCGTGAGGAAAGGAGGCTTCAAATGAAGGTCATCCGTCTTGAAAGCATATCGTCGCCCGGGGCCGCCCCGTACGCGCGGCTCACGGAAGCCCGGCTCAGGCAGGCGGGCGAAGGCGGCGGGCTGTTTATTGCCGAGAGCGTGAACGTCATCGCGGCAGCTCTCGAGGCGGGTCACGAGCCCGTCTCGTTCCTCGCTGAGGAAAAGCGCATACCTCGCCTCGCGGAGGCCTTCGGGGCGCTCCTTCCGGATACGCCAGTATTCACCGCCTCCCCCGCCGTTTTGGAGGGAGTGACGGGCTTCGCGCTCTCGCGAGGGGTGCTCTGCGCCATGAAGCGGAAGCCGCTGCCCTCCCCGGAGGAAGCCGTGCGGGGAGCCTCGCGCATAGCCGTGCTCGAAGGGCTCGTCGACCCCACCAACGTCGGCGCCATATTCCGCTCCGCCGCCGCGCTCGGCATGGACGCGGTGCTCGTCTCCTCAAGCTGCTGCGACCCCCTGCACCGAAGAGCCGCAAGGGTCAGCATGGGTGCGGTGTTCAAGGTGCCCTGGGCCGTGCTGCCCTGCCTCGCCTCGGACAATTTGAGCGCCGACCTGCCGCGCCTGCGCTCGCTCGGGTTCGCCTCCGCCGCAATGGCGCTGAGATCCGACGCGATACGAGTGGACGATCCGCGCCTTTTATCCGAAGAGCGCCTCGCCGTGCTCATCGGCTCCGAGGGGAACGGCCTCACGGAAGCCACCGTGTCGGCCTCGGACTACAGAGCGATCATACCGATGTCCCACGGGGTCGAGTCATTAAACGCCGCAGCCGCCTCCGCGGTCGCCTTCTGGGTGCTCGGGAACAGGGAAAAAAGTGAATAAAAACATGGCTTATTTGCACTTTGTTCACATTTATTCCCACAAAAACATTGAAATCGACCGCGATACCTGTTATAATTAAGAGGTATGAATATGCCGTACCGAGGGTACGTGAGCAACCATTTGTATGCAACAAAGGAGTTTTACCATGAAATGTGAAAGATGTGGGTTCGAAAATCCCGATTATCTTGAGTTCTGCCAGAACTGCTCTGCGCAGCTTCACAAGAGCGAGAAAGATGCGAACCGTCCCTCATGGGGTTTTGTGAAGGCTCCCACCTGGGCCGAGCCTGAGTTTTCCGCCGACAGCGTAAGCGAGGACGACGTCCCCGCCGATTTCGTTTCCGAGATGGAGACCGTCCGCAGGCAGCAGGAGGCCGCGCGCCGCGCCGCCGCCGCGGAAGCCGCCGAAAGGGCAAAGCTTGCCCAGCAGGAGGCGGACAGGATCGCCGAGGAGCGCAGGCTTGCGGCAGCAGCCGCAG
>CAMZFO010000006.1 GCA_947306125.1 uncultured Clostridia bacterium
TGAGGGCTATGCCCGAAAATGAAATACCCCCGGCTCCGCCGGGGGATCATTATTCGCGCCCGTTTTTCACAGAGCCCGCCCCGGTCTCATACTATGATACCGTACGGGGCCTGCCCCGACGGAAAGGATGACCGGATATGAGTTCGTTCCCGCTTTCAAAGCTCCCGCCCTACGGCGTCTGCCGCGTTGTCGGAGTTGAGGAATGCGCCGCCAAAAACAGGATGACGGGGCTCGGGATAACCGAAGGGGCGGAGCTTATCAGGCTCTTCTGCGCTCCTTCGGGGGATCCCGTGGCGTATTCCGTCCGCGGCACGGCGGTCGCGCTGCGCCTGAGCGACGCCGAAAAAGTGATCGTAACGGGGGATGATAAATGGGTCTGACGAGGGCGAGGGAGGGCTCCGGAGTAAAAAAGCTTCCGGAGGGCTCCAAAATAATAGCGCTCGCGGGGAATCCCAACGTGGGCAAGAGCACCATATTCAACGCGCTCACCGGGCTTTCCCGCCACACCGGCAACTGGACGGGCAAGACGGTGGATATCGCCCTCGGCAGTATGCGTGCAAAGCGCGGGCGGTATGCGGTCGCGGATCTTCCCGGCTGTTACCGCCTCGAGGCCGCCTCGCCCGAGGAGGAAGCGGCGGGGGAGTTTATAAGGAGCGGGAGGGCGGTCTGCACGATCGTGGTCTGCGACGCCTCGTGCCTCGAGCGATGCCTCAATCTGGTCCTTTCCGTGCTTGAGATCACGGGGGACGCCGTAGTCTGCGTGAATCTTGCGGACGAAGCGGCAAAAAGGGGCGTTTCGGTCGATACCCGCCGCCTTTCGGAGCTGCTTGGAGTTCCCGTCGTCGCCACCGACGCGTCCAAAAAGAAGGGGCTCTCCGAGCTTGCCGAGGCCGCCGCGCGCATAGCGGAGGAGGGGGGCGGCAGGCCGCTTGAAGGCTGCGCGGACACGGCGGAGCGCTGGGCGAAGGCGGAGCGGATAGCGGGCGAGGCCGTATCGCTCGACCGCGACGCGTATTCGGCGAAGCAGCTGAAGCTCGACAGGCTCCTCACGGGGAAGCTCACGGGCCGGCTCTTCATGCTCCTGCTGCTCGCGCTCGTTTTCTTCATAACCATGGTCGGGGCCAATTACCCCTCGGAGCTGCTCTCACGCGCCTTTTCAAGCCTGCTCGGGCTGATCCGGGCGCGCCTTGCGGGGCTCGGAGCGCCGCCTGCCGTCGTCTCCGCCGTCTGCGACGGGGCGCTTTCGACCCTCATGACGGTCGTCGCCGTTATGCTGCCGCCCATGGCGATATTCTTCCCGCTCTTCACATTCCTTGAGGATCTGGGCTTTTTGCCGAGGATCGCTTTCGATCTCGACCGCTCCTTCTGCCGCTGCGGGGCGTGCGGCAAGCAGGCGCTCACGTCCTGCATGGGCTTCGGCTGCAACGCGGCGGGCGTGACCGGGTGCAGGATAATCGAAAGCCCGAGGGAGCGCATGACGGCTATACTCACGAACTCCCTCATCCCCTGCAACGGCAGGTTCCCGACCCTTGCGGCGCTCATCACCGCCTTCTTCGCCTGCGGCTCGGGGCTGGTCTCGGGCGCCTTGAGCGCGCTCATAATGACCGCGCTGATACTCCTGAGCCTCTCCGCGTCGCTTGCCGCGTCAAAGCTGCTCTCCGTCACTCTGCTCCGCGGCGGAAGCTCGTCTTTCGTTATGGAGCTGCCGCCCTTCCGCAGGCCGCGTATAGGGCAGCTTATAGTAAGATCGGTGCTCGACAGGACCCTTTTCGTGCTCGGCAGGGCGGCGGTCTGCGCCTTCCCCGCGGGGCTTATAATATGGGCGCTCACGAATACCCCGGGCGGGCAGACGGCGCTTGCGGGAGTCATATCCTTCCTCGAGCCCGCGGGCAGGCTGATGGGTCTCGACGGGACGATACTCGCGGCGTTCATACTGGGTCTGCCCGCGAACGAGCTAATAATGCCCCTCATGCTGCTTATTTACGGCGGCGCGGCGGGCTCGCTCGGCGCGGCGCTCACGGCCTGCGGCTGGACGGCGAGGACGGCGTTCCTCGTGATGCTGCTCATGCTCTTCCATTCCCCCTGCGCGACGACTCTGCTGACGATAAAAAAAGAAACGCACAGCGCGCTTTGGACGCTTGCGGCGTTTCTTATCCCCTCTGCGTTGGGGGTACTGCTCTGTATTGCCGTGAACGGCGCGTGGCAGCTTTTGGCGTCGCTCCGGTAAAGCCGTCAGGCGGCAGCGGCGGCGGCCTGTGCGGCGCGCTTCTCGAAATGCCCGGACATGGCAAGGAAGAAGAGCTCCGGCGAGGGGCTCGCGAGCATATAGGATACCATGAGCCTCTCCTCGTTGTCGAGCCTCCAGCCGTTGAACCGGCGGTCGGCCGAGAGCGTGTCGAAAACGGCGAGCGCATCCGCCTCGGAGCCCTTCAGCTCCTCGGAAAGGCAGGCGACGGAGGCGAGCTCATAGTAAAAGCTCAACGATCTGCGCTCGGACTTAAGCCTCTTGCGGAGCTCGGCGACGTCGGCGCATTTGAGCTCGGCGCCGCGCGGATCGAGCGTCAGCATCTGGGCGAGCGTCCATCTGCAGCGGAATTTATGCTTCGAGCGCATCAGCCGGAAGCATTCCTCGGCCTCCTCCGCGGCGGCGGCGGGATCGGCCTTTTTCAGCGTCAGCAGAGTGCAGGCGGGGATATTGCTGTGATCCGTCCTGAAGCGGTGCTTGGCCTTGAAGGAATCGTACTGCGCCCTTACAGCCGATACCGCGGAGTCGAATTCGCTCTCCTCGCAGCAGACCGTGAGCATTATCGCGGCGAGCGCGGTGTGGTCGGAGGCGGCAAAGCTCCGGCGGAGCGCCCTGTATGCGGCCTTGATCTTACCAAGCACGGCGTCAGGATCCTCCGAGGCCGCCATCAGAGCGACGGCTATGGGCTTCACGTCGCGCAGATAGGAAAGGGCGGGGACCTCCCTCTTGTAAAGGAGGTGGAGCTCCTTGAGCCTTTGGGGCTCGACGGCGATATCCTTCGAGGCGAGCCGCGCGGCGCAGGCGGAGACCGTAAAGCAGTCGGAAAGGCGGAAGGCCTTGTCCATGGAAGCACGGTCGTCGAAAAAGAGCGTGCAGCGTTCGATCAGTTTATCGTTCATGATTCGTTCTCCTATCGGTTCCTTTAGGCCATTATACCACATTCGGAGCGGACTGTCACATGGAAAACGTAAAATGCGTGTAAAATCGCGGTAAATAAGCCGCGCTCCGCACCCCTTGCATTATTCCCGCATATCATACAGCATGGAGATAAGAGTGAAAAAAGCAAAGCTCAAAGCAAAAAGGCTCCTGCCCGTGCTCATTATAGCTCTTGCCGCGGCGGCGTTCGCGTGGGTCAACGCGGCCTTCGCGGAGCCCCTTATGGGCGCGGCCTCGGAGCGGGCGGCGGATATTTCCTCAAGGGCGCTCAACGCGGCGGTGGCGGAGGCGGTGGCTTCCGCCGATACGCGCTCGCTGCTCGAGCTTGAAAACACCGGCGGCGAGACCTTCGTGATAACCGTGGATACCGCCTCGCTGAACGCCGTGACTTCGTCCGCCGCCGAAAAGGCGCAGGCGTTCCTTTCGGAAAGCGGCAGGGCGGGAGTGGGGATAGAGCTGGGCTCCGTCAGCGGCGTCGCCCTGCTCTCCGGCAGGGGGCCCGTCGTCAGGGCGGGCTTCACCCCCATAGGCAGCGTGGCTTCAAGCGTCGGCTCAAGGCTCCGCTCCTCGGGCATCAACCAGAGCCTTTTCACCGTCGAGCTCACCCTGACCGCGCGGATACGGCTCGTCATAGCCGGAAAAACCGAGGTAATAACTGTAAAAAACACCGTTCCGGTCTGCGAAACGGTGGTGGTCGGCTCGGTGCCGCAGGTCTATACGAACGTCGCGGACGAGGAGGATATGCTGAACCTCATCCCCAACGAGCTGCCCTGATATCAGGGCCTCCATACGCCGTAGTCGTACTTGAGCGCAAGTATGCGCGAGACGGACTCGTCAAGCCTCTCGTCGGTGATTATCCTCGTTTCGTAAGCGCGGTAAAGCGCAAGAAGTATCTCCTCCTGCACCGCCGTATCCGAAGAGCAGAGGAGCATATCGCCCCCCGCGAGTATGAATTTCAGCGCCGCTTCGCCGGGGGAGTACATCGAGGAGAGCCCCGCCATAAGCATATCGTCGGTCATTATCACCCCGCGGAACCTCAATTCCCCGCGCAGCAGCCCCGTAAGTATTATGTGCGACATGCTTGCCGTGTCGCCCTCGTCGAAAGCGGGGTAGATGACGTGCGCGGCCATTATGCAGTCGACTCCCGCCTCTATCGCGGAGGCGAAGGCCGCTATATCGCGGTCGTAAAGCTCGGCGGCGCTCCTGTTTATCACGGGAGTGCCGGTGTGGGAGTCCTCGGCGGTGCCGCCGTGCCCGGGGAAATGCTTCGCGCAGGCTATGCAGCCGCCGCGGTGGAGCCCCTCCGTCACGGCTCCGCCTATGGCGCAGACGGTCCCGAGCTCGGAGGAGATGATCCTGTCGCCGAGGAAGGACGAGAGCGGATCCTCCGAAATATCGAATACCGGGGCCAGATCCATGTTGATCCCGCAGGAGACGAGGCGGCTCCCGACGCCCTCGAAGAGCTCCCGAACCTCATCCGGCTCCATTTTGCCCTGCTCGTAAGCGGAGGGGAGAGCGGGCTCGAACCTGAAGCGGGTCGCGCCGCCGCCCTCCACGTCTGCAGAAAACAGCCTCGGCACGGCGCAGGGGTATGCTTCCTCGATCTCGTCAATTATGCGGCGGGCGGAATCTAAGCCGCCGCTGCCGTCGTCCTTGTCAATATTCCCGCTGCCCAGGATCATGTTCCCGACGGGGTATTTTTCCATGAGCGCGGCAAAGCCGGGCTCGACCCCGTCCCTGCCCCAGAAGCCGAACATCACGAGCTGGCCTATCTTCTCCCGATAGGTCATCCCCTCGAGCGCCGCCCTGACAGCAGCGTATTTCTCCGGCTCCTGCGTGGGCTCGGGAGTGGGCTCCGGAGTCGGCGCGAAGGTGGGCGGAGGAGCGGGGGAGAAGGTCGGAGCCGCGGTCGGCGCGTTCGGCTCGGGCGCGGGCTTGACGCACCCCGCTCCCGTGAGCGCGGCGAGGCAGAGTATCAATATGAGCGCCGCAGGCGTTTGGAGCTTATTTTTCATGCTTACTCCATGGGTACGCGGGCATTATCCCGCCCGCCGGAGACGGGCCCCGCGCCGAATCTCCAGGTGCGGCGCGGGGTGTAATGCACCTTGACCTCGAGCGAGCTCACTCCTGTCTCGTCGTGCTCGCCCTCTATCTGTATCAGCTTGCCGCTGAGGAAGCCCTCGAGCCCGTCCTCGGTGAAGGCGTAGTACCATTTTCCTATCCTCGCCCACGTGGTAAACCGCGTCCCCTCGGGAAGCGTGGTTATGCTGTTGCCGCTTCGCACGTAGGGCTCCGCGCGCAGCCTCGTGCTCTGGCGCGTCGTGCCGTCAATGACGCGGAACAGGCCGTCGGCGGGGGCGGGGAACATAATGACCCTTACGTAGTCGATGTGGATATAGCCCGTAACGCCGTCCCTTCTCACCCTGAACCAGCCGTTGTTGTCTATGGTGTAAATGTCGAGGTGCTCGTTTTCGCCGAGCTTTCCGAGGAGCTGGGCGCTTGACGAGGGCCCGGCGCGGAAGGGGGCGTCCTCCTGAGTGCATATGCCGTAGGCGGCCACGGGCTCAATAAACTCCGGCAGGGGCCCGACGTATTGAAGCGGATCGGTCTCGATAATGGGGACTATCTCGAATTTGGGGTAGTAGAATTCGAGTATCTCCTCGCAGGTCTGGGCGTATGTCTCGGGGTTGGCGCGGATGTTGGCGCCCTGATGGGACATTCCGACGCCGAGGCCGTGCCTTGCGTATATGACGGTATAGCCGTTCTCGCGCTCAATGCCCCAGTACATCTCCAGATTCATATCGAACACGTATTTTTTGGCCGAATAATCATCGCCGCTGCCGTCGTAATCGGAAAGCGCGAGCTCCTTTAACAGCGACGTCCCGCAGTCGAAGCTGAACGTCTTTTCGACCGCGATCTGCCCGCGCTCCGCGGCAGGCGCGGGGGTGTTCGTGGGATCGGCGACCTCCTCGAGGCACTCCACCTTCGCCCTGACGTGGAGCTGACGCATATTCCTCTGAGTACCCGGGACGGGATCGAAGCAATTAAGCTCGCTTATCGAGACCACGCGCACGGCGGTCTCGCCGAAGTCGCGGCGGATGACGCCGAGTATGAAGTCGCGGAAGCGGCTGCTGTCCCCGACGCCGCCGAAGTCGACGTTAATGAGCTGCTTGTTCTCGTGCTCGTTCTCAAACTCTATATCGTCCGTGACGACGTCGAAATAGGGGTCGTAAATGGTGTCGTTCTCGCCGAAGGCATGGGAAGGCAGCCCGGTCTCGCCGCCGTTCGTATCGGTGTAGAAGGTGGGCACTATAGTCCCGTTCACGGTCATCGCGTGCCCTATCGACCACAGGCAGTACTGCATGGTCGAGAGCCGGTTCTCCTTGTACCCGCGGTAATGCTGGTAGAGCGAGGCGGAGAACCCGTCCTTTACGTCATAGGGGGCGTGGCTGTCCATATAGTACATGGAATAGGTCTTTGAAATGAGCGCCTGCGCCTTCAGGGCCTCGGGGAAGCAGTAGGGATTGAGCTCGTAGCCGACTATGCCGAATATGTAGTACGCCATAGGCAGAGTGTTTATGACCGAGAAAACGCCGTCCAGCAGACAGAATTTGAAATTGCCGAGGTAGTATCTGCCGAGCGTGGAGGAGAAGGCGCAGTCCGTGAGCTTAAGATAACCCGCCTCATAGTCCTGCACGGTCCTCTGAAGCTCCAGCTCGGGGCCGGAGGCCAGCGCTTCGCCGGTCGTGCGGTCGGTGATCGTTATCGTGCCGCCGCTTTCCCGCACGGTTATCTTAACGGGGGAGCCGAGAGCGCCGGAAAGGAGCACGTCAGTGCCGCCTATCGTGTATCCGCATTCCAGATCGAGGTCGATATGCGTGGTATCGCCTATGGAAATGAGCACCCTTATAAGGCTGAAATCCTGCTTTATGGAGGGCGGGAAGAGGTATGAGCGCGAGGCGGTATCGCCCGCCGGCGGATCGGCGCGGAACGTATCCGAGGCCGTCCTGAGCCCGGCTAAGGCGCTTATGGGCTGCATCATCAGCAGCGCCGCGAGGCATATGAGCAGCGCGCGGCGGAGCGAACGCTTGAGCGTTATTTCGGTCATTAAGAGCATCCTCCTTTCGGATCGGGTCCGCCCGAGAGTATCTCCCGCACGGCGGCGTATGCGAGCGCTATGCCGAAGACGGACGGCACGAACGGGGTCGAGCCGGGCGTGGAGCGCTTCTGCTCGGGGTCGGGGGCTTCGATAAGGGGCTTGGTCGGCTCCTCCGTGGAATAGACCACGGTGAGCGACTTCACGCCGCGCGCCTTGAGCTCGCGGCGCATGACCCTCGAGAGCGGGTCTATAGAAGTCTTGTAAATATCCGCTATGCGGACGGCGGTCGGGTCGAGGCGGTTCCCCGCGCCCATGGATGAAAACACGGGTATGCCGAGCCTTTTGCATTCGAGTATCAGCGCGAGCTTGGCGGTCACGTTGTCGACGGCGTCTATCACCGCGGAGGCGTCATGGGGGATGAGGGAGGAGGCGTTCTCACTCGTCACGAACGCGGAAACGGCAGTCACCGCGCAGTCGGACACCGCCTCGAGCCTGCGCTTCATAGCCTCCGTTTTTTCCATGCCGACCGTGCTTTTTTCGGCGCAGAGCTGGCGGTTGAGATTGCTCTCCTTGACGCGGGCGCTGTCGACTATAGTGAGCCTGCCCACTCCGCAGCGCGCCAGCGTTTCGCAGGCGTGCCCGCCCACGCCGCCTACTCCGAAAACGGCGACGCGGCTGTCGGCGAGCCTCTCCCCGGCCTCCTCGCCCAGTATCATAGCTGTCCTGAAAAAGCTTTCTTTCATAGATCGTCTCCGGACGCCGCCCCAAGGGGCCGCTTTTATGCCTCGATGAGAGGTGAGGAAAGGTATCTCGAGCCGCCGTCGGGCAGCAGCACGACTATGTTCTTCCCGACGTTTTCGGGGCGCTTCGCAAGCTCGATAGCCGCCCATGCCGCCGCGCCGGAGGAGATGCCGACGAATATGCCGTCCCGCTTTGCAAGCAGCCGCGCGGCGGATATGGCGTCCTCGTCGCGCACGGGGATGATGCCGTCGTAAAGGCCTATATCCAGCACCTTCGGCACGAAGCCCGCGCCTATGCCCTGTATGCCGTGCGGCCCCGCTATGCCCGCGGAGAGCACGGGGGAAGAGGCCGGCTCGACTCCGACTACGGCTATAGAGGGATTTTTCGCTTTAAGATAGCGTCCCGTGCCGGTCAGAGTGCCGCCCGTGCCGACTCCCGCAACGAAAATATCCACCTTGCCTTCGGTATCGGCCCATATCTCGGGGCCGGTCGAGAGCATATGCGCCTCCGGATTGGCGGGGTTGTCGAACTGGGAGGGTATGAAGCTCCCCGGGTTTTCCGAGGCGAGCTCCTCCGCCTTTTCAATGGCTCCCGTCATGCCCCGGCGGCCTTCGGTCAGCACGACCTCCGCGCCGTAAGCCTTTATGAGCTTGCGCCTCTCCGGGCTCATGGTGTCGGGCATAACTATTATCGCCCTGTATCCGCGCAGAGCGGCGACGAGCGCGAGCCCTATGCCCGTGTTGCCCGAGGTCGGCTCGATTATCACGGAGCCGGGGGAGAGCTTACCTTCCGCCTCCGCGCGGTCTATCATGTTGAGTGCGACGCGGTCCTTCACGCTGCCGCCCGGATTGACGTATTCGAGCTTTGCCAAAAGCTTCGCCTTGAGGCCCTCGGCCTCCTCTGTGCGGGCGAGCTCGAGCATGGGGGTATTGCCTATAAGCTGCTCTGCGGAAGTGAATATCCTTTTCATGTCGTCCTCCTTTTTTCGTGTCAGATAACGTAGAACCAGACGGGCGGCCCGCTTTCATCCCGCTCCGCCTCCTTGGGCAGGCTGCCCTGCCCGGGCTTGAAACGGAGCTCCTGATTGCTGACGCTCACCCTCGTTCCCGGCTCCACCGAGCGCGTGATGAAGGCGTTGCTGCCTATTATGGAATCATGCCCTATCACCGTGTCGCCGCCCAGTATGGAAGCGCCGGCGTATATGGTCACGTTGTTCTCGATCGTGGGATGCCTCTTTTGACCGTGGAGCCTCTGCCCGCCGCGCGTGGAGAGAGCGCCTATGGTCACGCCCTGGTATATCTTCACGCGGTCGCCTATGACGGTCGTTTCGCCTATGACTATGCCGGTCCCGTGGTCTATGAAGAAGTATTTGCCAATGCTCGCTCCGGGGTGAATGTCGATGCCCGTCCTGCCGTGAGCGTATTCGGCCATCATGCGCGGTATGAGCGGCACTCCCAAAAGATAGAGCGCGTGCGCCAGCCTGTGCACCGTGGTGGCGTAAAGCCCCGGATAGGCGATAATGACCTCCTCGCGGCTGCCTGCGGCGGGATCCCCGTCGAAGGCGGCGGTAAGGTCGGTGTCCACGAGCGCGCGTATCTCCGGCAGGCCCCTCAAAAACTCCGCTGTGATCCTTTCCGGCTCGCCCGCCTCGCGCCGGGGGGAGGGGCCCTCGCCTATGGCTATGGCTATCTGCCCGCTCAGGTAAAAGGCGACGTCCTCCAAAAGATTCGAAATGCTGTGCCTGAGATTATAGATGCGGTAATAGTCGTCCTTAAAATAGCCGGGGAATATAATCCGCAGCAGCTTTGCCGTGAGCTCCTCTATCACCCTTCCGTCAGGCTGCGTGAAAAGCTCGAGACGGTCTATGACCCGCTCCTTCTCGTAATCCTCGAGCACGAGCGCCTCAAGCTCCTGTATCTCATTCTCGAAAGGCTTCAATTCCGCACCGCCCTTTCCGCTTATGATAGGATATACTATACCATCGCCGGTCCGCCGATTCAACCGAGCAAACGGGGGTATATGTTAAAGAACTGTGAATTCGGGCACTTCCTTACGGCTTTCGCCCAATACGCGGAAGAGCTGCGCGGCGTCCCCCTTAAAGTGAATGCAATTATTGCCCTCGCCCGTCCGCGTCAGCCCCAGATGCCGGAGTATCCCCTGCGATTTGAGGTTCAGCCTGTGAGCGAAGGCCTCGACGAAGGGGGTATCGGGCGGCACCACGGTCTTAAGATACGCATACAGCGCCTCGAATATCCCGCGTCCGCAGGCCTCGGGCACGAGCTGTATCTCCTCCATCATGAAGGTCGTTTCGTTGATATAATACTGGAAGAACCCTATAAGCTCTCCGTCCTCGCGGATTATGATGATATCCCTGTTGGGCTTGTCGAGCGCGGGCGCGACGCACCCGTACCACTCCTCAAAGTCCTTCTCATAGCCCTCGCCCGTGGGAGCAATGGCGTTCATGTTGCCGTACAGTATGCGGAACAGCGGGGGAAGGAGCTCCTCCCGGCGGCCTCTGTCTATTGATTCGAAGGTGAGCATACGCGCCTCCCGTTTTTTTCTATTATAACACAAAAGAGCCCGCTGCGGACTCTTTCGGAAATATCTTTATTTTCCCGCGGCTGTGTGCGCGGGGTACCATTTCTGAAACCATGCGGTGAAAACGCCCATGAGCGCCGTGAGCGCGTAAATGATCGCCTGCATGGCGCCCATATGCCCCGCGCGGCTCATGAGGAACGCCGCGGCGCCTATTATCAGGTAGAGCACGCCCCACGCGGCGGCGATAATGCGGTTCGTCCTCATAAAAATGGGGTTGTTCAGCGCGTCGGCCCCGCCGTAGCCGTATTTGACGTAGGCGGCGCAGAGCGGCTCCCGCGTAAAGCAGGAGAGCAGCCACATGAGCCCGAATGCGGCGTACCCTATGCACACCGCAAGCTCTCCCTTTCCGGTCAGAAGCGCGAGCCCGCAGAGCAGCGCGGCCGCCGAGGTGCTGAGGGCGTCGTAAACCGTCTTCTCGAACGCCGCGGTAAAAACGGGAATGAGCGCGATAACGGCAAGCGCGGCGAAGGCTCCGATGCGGCTGTCTATCGAAACGCCTATCCAAAGCGCCATCCATGTGAGCAGCATCCAAAGCATCCGGGCGGGCTTTTTCCCGCCCGTTTCCGCCTCAGACTTTTTGGCTTCGCCGCTCCCGAAAAAGCGGTCCCACTGCAGCATGAGCGAGAAATCGCCCTTAACGCGGTATTTGTGCTCCATCAGCGCGGCGTCGCCCCGCAGCTCGCCCGCGGCTATGCTCCGCCAAACGTCAAAGGGAGTTTCTATAAGCGTGGTATAGGGCTTTTCGGGCTTCGCGGTCACCCTGCTCCCGTCCTTTTCAAGCAATATCTGGTAGGTCTCGCCCAGATCGGTATAGTGCATCTCGAGCACGCGGTCCGTGCCGTCCCAGCTCTTTTTGTTGTAGAGCCCCGCCATCTGGCGAGTGAAGGAGAGCGCCTCCGGCTCCTTTTCGCCGGTCTCCCTGTCCACGCCCCAGCTCGCGTCCGCAAGCCTTTCAAAGGTCTCCTTGGGAAGTATGAGCTGTGCAAGCCCGGCCTTCGTTTCGGGCGAAATGCCTCCCGCGGCGAATTCGCGCCCCGCCCTGCGGCAGAGCTCCAGATATTCGTCCGTGCGGCCCGCAAGCTCCTTCACGCGGAAAAGCTCGCCCTGCCCGCAG
The DNA here is from genome assembly GCA_947306125.1 of uncultured Clostridia bacterium. GTDB lineage: Bacteria > Bacillota > Clostridia > Christensenellales > CAG-138 > UBA3857. Next base: position 11,734 of record CAMZFO010000006.1, read on the forward strand.
AACACGGTCTCATACCCGCCTTTGCCGCAGATATGATCGAACATGGAGCATACGCTGTCGTAATTCTTCTCGGCCGAATAGAAGCCGCAGGTGGATATCACAACGTGCCTCTGCCCGCTTATATCATAGCGCGGCGGGTGACTGCCGCTGCCCGTTCCGTCGGCGTTTTCCTCCATAAAGGGCAGCGCCATGGGAAGCTGGCGGTCGATAAAATTCTTGAGAGGCCCCGGCACACCGAAGAAGTAGAGCGGGAAGCTCCAGATGACGATATCCGCTTTTATCCTCTTATCCAGAAGCCCGGCCATATCGTCGTCGATGACGCAGCGCCCCGGGGTACCGCTCCAGCAGCCGAAGCATCCCCGGCAGGGCTCTATGCGCTTGCCGCGCAGCTCAAGGAGCTCCGTTTCGGCCTCCGGGACAGAGGCTTTGAATCCCTCGAGGAAGGCCTCCGCAAGGCGCAGCGAGTTGCTGGCTTTCCCCTTGGGGCTCCCGTTTATCAGCAGTACCTTCATACCGATCCTTCCTTTTCAGAGTGACTTTTTGGACAAACCATAGATAAACACATCCAATTTCAATATAACGATTTAATCTATTTACAGGAAATTGTCAATAGTCATCCTCGCTGCGCTCGGCACAGCTTCTCCACCACCGGGGAGAAGCCTTTTACCCATTCCCGCTCAAAACTCTCAGTTATCAGTTATCAGTTATCAGTTTCTCCATAAGGCCGATGTGCTTCCCGTCAGCCCTCGATATTCCCCTTTTCCTTCTCCGCCATGCGCTTATTGAAGTCCTTTATGCGCTGCTCCTTGGTCAGATAGCGCTTCCTCATGCGGATGGACTTGGGCGTTACCTCAACGAGCTCGTCGTCGCGGATGAACTCGAGGCACTGCTCAAGACTGAACACGACGGGGGGAACGAGCCTCAGCGCCTCGTCCGAGCCGGATGCGCGGGTGTTGGTCATGTGCTTCTTCTTGCAGACGTTGATGGTGATATCCTCGTTCCTCGCGCACTCGCCCACTATCTGCCCCTCGTAAACGGGGACTCCCGCCGTCACGAACATACGGCCGCGGTCCTGGGTGTTGAAAAGGCCGTAGGCGTTGGTCTCGCCCGTTTCGGAGGCGATGAGGGAGCCGGTCAGCCTCTCCTCGATATCGCCGGAATAGGGCGCGTAGCCCTTGAAAATATGGCTCATAACGCCGTTTCCGCGGGTATCGGTCAGAAGCTCGGAGCGGTAGCCCATAAGTCCCCTCGCGGGGATGTCGAATATGAGGCGCACGCCGCCGCCGTTGTCGTTTATCATGTTGGAGAGCACCGCCTTCCTGCGGCCGAGCCCCTCCATGACGGGGCCCATGTAATCCGCGGGAACGTCTATCGTCAGCTCCTCCATGGGCTCCATGAGGCGGCCGTACTGGTCGTGCTTCATTATGACCTTGGGGCGCGATACCGCAAATTCATAGCCCTGACGGCGCATGGTCTCGATGAGTATGGAAAGATGCAGCTCGCCGCGGCCCGAAACCTTGAAGGCCTCGGTGGAGTCGGTGTCCTCAACGCGCAGAGCGACGTTCGTCTGCACCTCCTTATAGAGGCGCTCGCGCAGGTTGCGGCTCGTCACGTATTTGCCCTCCTTGCCCGCGAAGGGGGAGGTGTTCACCATGAAATACATGCTCAGCGTGGGCTCGTCGATGTGCACGAAGGGCAGGGGATCGAACACGTTCGCGTCGCAGATGGTCTCGCCTATGGAAAGCTCGGGAACTCCCGCGACGGCGATTATGTCGCCCGCGGCGACCTCGTCGGCCTCGGTGCGGTGCAGGCCCTCGAAGCGGTAGAGCCTCGTGAGCTTCGCCTGACGGCTCCCGGAGCCGGGCACGCCGACCGAAACGGGCAGGTTCTTCTTCGCCACGCCGCGCTCCACACGGCCTATGCCTATCCTGCCCACGTAATCGTCGTAGTCGATGGCGGAGATGAGCACCTGCAGGGGCAGGGTCTCGTCGCAGGAGGGCGCGGGCACGGCGGAGATTATGGTGTCGAAGAGGGGCTTCATATTGTCCTCGAGCTCGTTGGGATCGAGGCCGGAAACGCCGTCCCTTGCCGAGGCGTAGACTATCGGGAACTCGAGCTGATCGTCGTCCGCGCCGAGCTCGATAAAGAGCGAGAGCGTCTCGTCCGCCACCTCGTAGGGCCTCGCGCCGGGGCGGTCGATCTTGTTGATGACCACGACGGGCACCTTCTTAAGCTCCAGCGCCTTGCGAAGCACGAAGCGGGTCTGCGGCATGCAGCCCTCGAACGCGTCTACCATGAGCAGTACGCCGTCGACCATCTTCAATATGCGCTCCACCTCGCCGCCGAAATCGGCGTGGCCGGGGGTGTCGACGATGTTGATGCGGTATTCGCCGTAATTGACGGCGGTATTCTTGGAAAGTATCGTGATGCCGCGCTCGCGCTCGATGTCGTTGGAATCCATTACGCGGTCCTGCACGGCCTCGTTGGCGCGGAAAACGCCGCTCTGCCTCAAAAGCTGATCCACGAGGGTGGTCTTGCCGTGATCGACGTGCGCGATTATCGCGATGTTTCTTATCTTTTCGTTCATATAAAAATACCTCTTCGGGAATAATTCACAAAGAGGTATTTTACACCGTTTTATATTGCAATACAAGCTTTTTTTACATTATATTATCCCGCGAACTGGAACGCTATGAAGCCTGCGTATATCGCCAGCAGCAGTATTCCCTGCCACCTTTTGAGCTTGCCCGAAATAAGCGCCGGCAGGGTCAAAAGCGCCATCACCGCGAACATGACGGGCATATCCACGACGAGCGAGGCGTTCATGCCGCCTATGGTCTTTGACGCGGGCAGCGCGAAGGGTGAGATGGTCACGGCTGCGCCGGAAACGAGCACTATGTTGAATATGTTGGCGCCTATCACGTTGCCCAGCGAGAGCGCGCTGTGCCCTTTAGCGAGCGACGTTATGGCGGTGACGAGCTCGGGAAGGGAGGTGCCCAGAGCGACGAAGGTCAGGGCTATTACGGACTCGGGCACGCCCACGGCGCGGGCTATTATGGTGCCGTTGTCGACGAGGAAATTCGCGCCTATTGCAATGAGCACGGCTCCGAGCACGAGGAGTATGAGGCTCTTGACGGTCGAGAGCTCCTTCTGCGCCTCCTCGGCCTCCGCCTCGTCGGGGTGCTTCAGGGCGTGCATGACGGTGACGATCATGTAGATCACGAACATCGCAAGCAGTATAATGCCGACGGTCCTTGTGAATTTGCGAAGGAATATCGCAACACAGGCGTAGAATACCGCTGCGATGAAGAAGCAGACGACGGGCAGCGAGAGCGCCTTGCGGTCGACGAGCGCGGGGCGGATGGCGACGGTGAGAGCGGCGATGAGCGCCGTGTTGCATATGACGGAGCCTATGGCGTTGCCGTAGGCGATGTCGCCGACTCCCTTTGCCGCGGCGCTGGCGGATACCATTACCTCCGGCAGAGTGGTGCCGATGGAAACGACCGTGGCGCCTATGAGCAGCTCGGGGATATGGAATTTCTTGGCTATGCCCACCGAGCCGTCCACGAACCAGTCGCCGCCCTTTATGAGCGCGGCGAAGCCGACGAGGAAGAGTATTATCGAGCCTGCGAGACCTATCGTGTCGTAGGCCCAGTCAGATACGAATTCAAGCATTTATAAGCTCCTTTCGTTTATAAAAACTATGTGATTATAGCATGGCGCGGGGCAAAAAGTCAATTGCGCGAGGCCCCGCGCGATGGTATAATAACGGCATGGAAAGCATCAGTGAAAAAAGCTTCGGCTCGGCATACGGCAGATCCGCCCGCCTCTTCACCCTCGAAAGCGGCGAAATAAGCGTTTCGGTGACGGATCTCGGCGCTGCCGTGACGGATATTATCGTGAAGGACAGGGAGGGCAGGCCGAGGAACGTCGTATTGGGCTACGGCTCCGCGGCGGGTTATGCGGCGGGCTCCTCCTGCGTGGGCGCGCTCGTCGGCAGATACGCCGGCAGGATAGGCGGCGCGCGCTTTTCGCTCTCCGGCGGCGAGTACCGCCTTATAAAGAACGACGGCGAAAACCATCTGCACGGCGGCTTTTCAAAGCGCTTCTTCGACGCGGAGGCGGGGGAGGGTCTTGTCCGCATGAGCCTCGTGAGCCCCGACGGGGACGAGGGCTTCCCCGGCGAGCTCCGCCTTTCGGCAACTTATAGCGTCGCGGGGAACAGGCTGCGCATCGAGTACGAGGCGGAGACCGACCGTGAGACCGTGCTCAATATCACCAACCATTCGTATTTCAATCTTGATGGGCAAGGGGACGTGCTCGGGCATTTGCTGCTCGTGAACGCCGATTCCTTCGCGGAGCTCGGAGCGGGTCTCATACCGACCGGCCGCCTGCCCGGCGTGCGCGGCACGGCGCTCGATCTCATCTCCCCGAGGATGCTGGGCGAGGTCGTGCGCGATCCGTGGCTCGGCGCGGCTTCGGGGCTCGACCACAGCTTCGCTCTTGAAAACCGCGGGGAGCTCGTTTCGGCGGCGGCGGTGTATTCGCCGCTCTCGGGCATAGGCCTCATATGCAGGACCACCCAGCCCTCGGTGCATATCTATTCGGGCAATTTCATCCATCTGGACTCGGCGGGAGCCGGCAGGGACGGGGAGGCCTTTTTGCGGTACGGCGGGGTCTGCCTCGAGACCCAGCATTTCCCGGACAGCCCCAATAAGCCCCGATTCCCGAGCACGCGTCTCGCGCCGGGAGAGCGCTTCCGCGAGGTCACGGAATACGAATTCGTGACGGTGCGCGGGTGAGGCCAAAGCTCACAGCCATTTCTTTTTCTTGAACCAGATAAGGCAGCCGACGACTATAGCCGCGCATACTCCTATCACAATGGGGTATGCGTAGGGCTTGTCAAGCTCGGGCATATAGCGGAAGTTCATTCCGTACCACCCGGCGATAAGCGTCAGCGGCAGGAAAATGGAGGTAATGACGGTCAAAAGCGTCATTATCTTGTTTTGTTTTATCGAAAGCTGGGTCTGCACGAGGTCCCTGAGCTGCACGACGTATTCCCTGAGGCTCGTGACGGACTCCTGCAGGCGCATCACGCGCTCGGTGAAGAGGCGGAAGAAGCGCAGCTCGTCCGGATCGAAAAAGCCGTTCTCGTTCTCCTCGAGCTCATGCCCCAGGTCGATGAGCTGCTCGTAATGCACGTGCAGATCCAGAAGGTCTCCGCGGATATGGTTCAGATCGGCGGGGAAATCCGTGTGCTCGCCCGCGAGTATCTCCGCTTCGGCGGCGTCGAGCTTCTTTTCGGTCGCCTCGAGCAGGGGCAGATCGCCGGATATAATGAGCTCCAGAAGCTCGTAAATGAACCTTTCGAGGCTCGGGCGCTTCCATTTCTTCCTGCGGGAGATCTCCTCCACGAGCCTTTCCGCGTAGCCCTCGTCGTCTATCATGACTATGCCCTTTTCGTCCAGCGCGAATGAGAAGCGGTGCTCCGTGCCGGAAATATCCGCCCTGTCGGGCACGCAGAGGCTGCCCGTGAGCGAATCGAGGTTGACCACGGCCTTCGTTTCGAGGCTGGGCTCGAGCGCGGACTCCACGTCGATCACCATGCCGAAGCTGTCGCGCCTCTCGGCCCATTCCGCTCTCGTCAGTATAACGGCGTACTGCGCGCCGCAGTTGAGTATGTCCGCGGGCTCGCAGGGGGTCAGCTTTTCACGAATAAGACAGTATTTCATCGGGCCCGCTCACTCCCCGTTCCGAGCTTCGAAAGCGGCTTGAAGAGCCGGGGATACACCGCGATGGCGACGAAGCTGATGCCGAAATACCTTGCGGAGTCCATGAGGGGCGAATCGGAGATGAGCCCGAGGAGCTTCTTCAATGCGACGCGCAGCGCGAGCAGCACGGCTACTCCGAGCACGACCTTTATTATCTGCACCCACCAGACCGCCTTCGTGTCGAATCTGACGTAGGCGCGCTCCACCACGCTGCCCGCAAAGAGGCCGAACGCAGTGCCGAAGAGCACCGCCGCGTCCTTGAGCTGGGAGGCGTCGAAGCTTAAGCGGGTGACTGTGAGTATGAATATTATGAGGCCCAGGCAGAGCGCCGCGACTGCCGCGGAGGCTAAGGCGTAAGCCTTTGCGCCGTCGCCTATGCGGGCGAAGAGCCTGAAGCAGACGATGAGCGTCAGCACGCCGAGCAGGGCTCCCGCCGCCACGTCGAGCAGCGTATGCACGCCGAGGTACATCCGCGAGAAGCCCACGAGCAGCACTATGAGCGCGGCGAGCGCGTAAGCCCAGCCCTTCCTGACGCGCCCCGCAAGCCCGCCGTACATTATGACCGCCGACTGCGTGTGCCCGGAGGGGAAGGACCAGCCCGTCGCCCCCGCTCTTGCGGATTCGACTATCTCAAAGCTCGGGTCTATCACCCAGGGGCGGGGGATCAGGAATATCGCCTTCAAAAGCTGATTCAGGAAATAACCCGAAACGTACATGAACAGGAAGCGGTAGCCGAATCTCTTATCCACGCACCAGAGTACGATCATGCCTATCACGATGAACGCCATCTCCTCGCCGAGGACGGTCGCACCGCTCATGGCTCCGTTGAGGAAGGGGGTGCGTATGCCCGCGATGTCCCTCAGCATATCCATAAGCCAAGTGAAAAAACCGCTGTTTGTGATTGCTTCGCTCATATGAGGATACCTCCGAATCCGTCTGAAGATCTCGATACTCTATATTATCACAAGCCCGGGGCGGGGTCAATAAGCGGAGCCCATGCCGAATACGGCAATATTTTTTGAAATACGGGTGTCTTCGGTATTGAAAAAGGGCGAAAAATGTTGTATATTAAGTATGCACCAAAAAACAGGAGGAAAGTTTTATGGGTAAGTTTGTTATCAAAAAGACCAACACCGGTATAAAGTTCGACCTTAAGGCCGGCAACGGCGAGGTCATTGCCTCTTCCGAGGTCTACAAGGCGGAAGCTTCCTGCCGCAAGGGCATCGCCAGCGTCATGAAGAACGCTCCCATCGCTCCCATCGAGGATCAGACGGTCGAAGGCTTTGCCAAGGAAAAGCACCCCAAGTTCGAGGTCTATACCGATAAGGCGGGCGAGTTCCGTTTCCGTCTCAAGGCCCGCAACGGCGAGGTCATCGCTCATTCCGAGGGCTATAAGGCGATGGCGAGCTGCCTGAACGGCATCGACTCCGTCAAGAGGAACGCTCCCGAAGCCCCCGTCGAGAAGACCGAGGACTGATCTTGAATTCAATAGAATAAACGAAAGGGCGGCCGAAGCTTTATTTCGGTCGTCCTTTATCCTTTTTTATGACGCACGCCCGTAAGCCCCGGCGAGACCGTCTGAAGAATCCAAACCTGCGAAAGACCGCACAACCCTTCGGCCGAGTGCGTTGACAGCTCCCCGGCGGCATTTTGCGAAGCGGAAGACCGCGGCATAGGGAGGCTTTTTAGTCGGTCGCCGCATACTGCCTCCCCTTGCGGGGAAGGTGGATTTTCGCCCTATGGAGCGAAAAGACGGTGGGGTGACATGCTGAAAAACAATATGGGTCAAGGACTTTTCACCCTCCGGTCATCCTCGCTTCTCTCGGCTGACAGCCTCCCTTGACAAGGGAGGCCTTCTGGTCGGTCGCCGCGCACTGCCTCCCCTTTTGTAAGGGGAGGTGGATCGGCGGGCAGCGCCCGCCGAGACGGAAGGGTTGTAAAGCATTTGCCCGAACAAAGCTTGATATATAGGTTCACACGTATTTTCTCATCAGCCCCAGGGCGTGTTTTTCGAGCCTCGACACCTGCGCCTGACTTATCCCTATCTCGCCCGCGACCTCCGTCTGGGTGCGTCCCAAAAAGAACCTCATCTCTATTATCCTCCGTTCGCGCTCGGGCAGGTGGTCCATGCCCGTTTTCAGCGCGACGGAATTGAGCCAGTTCTCCTCGCAGGCCTTCTCGTCCCGCACCTGATCGACTATGAACACCGCGTCCCCGTCGTCGCGGAAAACGGGCTCGTTCAATGAGACGGGGTCGGCTATCGCGTCCAAAGCGAAAACGACCTCCTCCTCGGGCACGTCGAGCGCCTTCGCGATCTCGGAAAGCGTGGGCTCGCGCCCCAGCTCGTATTCGAGCCTCGTGCGCTCGCGCAGGGCGTGATAAGCCGTGTCGCGCACGGATCGGGATACCCGCATGCTGCTGTTGTCCCGGAGGTATCTTCGCACCTCGCCTATTATCATGGGCACCGCGTAGGTCGAAAACCGCACCCCGTGGGAGGTGTCGAAATTGTCAATGGCCTTTATGAGCCCTATGCAGCCTATCTGAAAGAGATCGTCCGCCGACTCTCCGCGGCCCGAAAACCGCTGTATGACCGAGAGCACGAGGCGCAGATTGCCCTTGATGAATTCCTCGCGCGCGGCCTCGTCGCCATGCGCGATGCGCTCCATCAGCTCCGCTCCGCGTTTCGAGTCCATCTTCGGGAGCCTGCTCGTGTTGACTCCGCAGATATCCACCTTGCTCGCCGCCATTTTTCGTCCTTTCCGCGCGGATGGGGATAAGGCTTTCCGCGCCCTGCATTAAGGATTCTTCCCTGCTTGCGGCGCGAGTATTCAGCCGCGCTCCCGCGGTGATTGACGAATAAAGCTTGACTTTTGGGTGAAGCGCACTATAATATATCATGTGACAGAGTGGACGAAAGGAGTTTTGATATGTCAAACAACGTAAAGGATTCATGGAAGAAGGTCGGCGAGGATCTCACCGGCATCGGAAATACCATCAAGGAAAGCGAATTCGGCAAGGGCGTCGCCGAGTTCGGAAAGGATCTGGGCAAGTCCATAGTCGAAAGCGTCAAGGTCGGCGCGAAGGCCGTCTCCGACTGGGCGAATTCGATGACCGGCAAGGAGGCGCCCGTCGACGCCGAGGCCGAGACCGTGGAAGCCGAGCCCTGCGAGGAGCCCTGCGAAGCTCCCGCCGAAGAGCCCGCCGAGGAGCCCGAAGCCCCCGAGGAGAGCAAGATAATCTATGACTGAGCTCATCCGCAAGGCTGAACGAAACGACCTGCCCGAGCTGCTCGAAATTTACGAGCAGGCCCGGGCTTTTATGGATGCGAACGGCAATCATACGCAGTGGGGCCTCAACCGCTACCCGCCCAAGGAGCTCATTGAAAAGGATATCCGCCTCTCGCGCCTGTACGTTCTGGAGCGCGAGGGCAGGCCGGTCGGCGCGTTCGTGCTGATGGCGGGGGAGGAGCCCACCTACCGCGTGATAGAGGAGGGCGGGTGGCCGAGCGAAAAGCCGTATCTCACAATGCACCGCCTGGGCTCGCTGACGGGCGAGCACGGCGTGGGGGACGCGGCGCTCGGTTTTGCCGAGAGGGAGGCGCGTCGCATGGGGCTGGACCTCCGGGCCGACACCCACGCGGACAACAAGCCCGTTCAGCATCTGCTGCAAAAGCACGGTTTCCGTTACTGCGGCGTTATCCGCGTGGCGAACGGCTCGAAGCGCTTCGCGTATCAGCTCGAGCTGGACTGAAGCGCAAAAACCCCGGGAATAACGGCAATTCTCAGGTTCCGAGAGTGATTTTTCGGGCCTGTGGGTGTTATTCTCACTCCCAATGCGGTAGAATTCGGGCAGTGAATAAAAGCGAACGGAGGGATTCTAATGGAAAAGAATACGATGGGCGCGTTCATCGCCGCTCTGCGAAAGGCTTCGGGCATGACTCAGAAGGAGCTTGCCGAAAGGCTCAACGTTTCCGATAAGTCCGTTTCACGCTGGGAGCGTGACGAAACGGCGCCCGATCTTACGCTAATACCCGTTATTGCGGAAGTTTTCGGCGTCACGGCGGACGAGCTTTTGCGCGGCGAACGCAGGCCGGCGGAAAAGCGTGACGCGGAAACCGAGGGAAAGGAGCATGCCTTCTCCGCAAGATCGGAAAGGGAGCTTGAGCGCCTGCTTAAAAGGAGCCTCACCAAATTTACGATAAACAGCATCATCTCCGTAAGCATTGCGGCGCTGGGTTTTATCCTCTCGGCAATACTCTTTTTCAGCCTGGACAACTACATCTATTTTACGGTCTCCTCGTTGGCGGGCAGCGTGCTGCTTGCAGCCGGGCTCGTCTGTGAGATAATTTTCACGATAAAAGCCGTTGCCGCCGCGAACGACGCAGAGGTCAAGGAATACCCCGGCGCAGCGCTCTATATGAAAAAGGTCACGTGGACGGCGGCCGTTGCCTTCATGGCAATATTCCTCGTGCTTGCCTCGTGCATCGGCGGCAGTATAGATGGTTTAAATATCTGGGAATTAGTATTATGCTGGTTCTTTGCCCTTCTGCTCTGCGGGGCGGCATGCATAGTGATAAAGGGTATCCTCAAAAAGCGCTGAGCAAAAAGGAAGTATAGAATATGATTCACATAACGGAAAGACCTTCCGCAAAGCTTCCGCGCCGGCGTGCCTCCCCTTGTGCCGCGGAATCTCGCTTTGCGAAATGCCGCCGGTGGGGTGATAAAGCCTCTGCTTAAAGAAACATTCCCGCTCCCTGTGCTTTGGGGGCGGGAATGCTTTCATGTTCCGTTACGGAGCGGTTTTTGAGCCCTTTACGGCTCCATCATATAGATATCCGCATAGTCCTTCAGGTAAAGCGTGCTGAAATAATCGCGCGAGTCATAGAGCTCCGGATCTATCGTGTGCAGGTCGTGCCTGTCGAAGACGCTGCCCGTGCAGGAATCGGCGAGCTTGAACAGATTGTACTTCGGAGCGCCGTTATATAGCCCGTAGGTGTTCCGCTCGTGCAGCTCATCCAGCAGGGCGGTCAACTGATCGTAAAAGAACTCCGCGTGGAAGCCCGCCTTGAAGACGTTGGCGCGCTCTTCACCGACCCAATCGAGATCCGGGTATTCCGAGCCCAATGACGTGAGCAGGTTGATGACGAGGGGCATATAGAAATACCCGTCCTTCTCATAGCCCTTCACGGAGCCGTCCAGCGAGGCGAAGCCGCGGTCGCGCCCGCTCACGAGCTCGGCGGGGATGCGCTTATAGCGCACTCCCTCGGTATAGCTTTCGCCGTTTTCGCCCCAGACCCAGCCGTCGGCCTCGAGCTCCGCGATGGCTTTTTCAAGGCTCGTGCCGTAGTCGGTGAAATTGAGGCCCCTGCCCGAGGCGAGCTCATACGCGCAGAAGTCGGAGCAGAACGGCCCGTCGGGAACGCTTCCGTAACCGCCTGTGAAGTCCTGCATATACTCCTCGCGTTCAAGGCAATACGCGAGCGCGCGGCGCACGGAGGCGAACTGCGCGGCGCCGAGATCGGCGCGGAAAAAGTATCCGGTGTTCACGGGGCGGGAGTAATGAGTGCAGGTCAGGGCGCCGTCGGAGGCTTCGACGGCCTCGAGGATGTTTCGGACTGCGGACGTGGCCCAGCCCGTCAAAACGTCCAGCCTGCCCTCGGCAATATCGACAAACTGATCCGAGACGTCGGTATCAGCATAAACGACCGTCTCTATCGAGGGCTTCACGCCTTCAAAATTTCCGTTGTAATAGGGGTTTTTCTTGAACGTCATGCCCATTATCCGGCCGCTCTCGTCAAGCTGAGCCTCCGTGGGGATATAGGCGCCGGACCAGGCGTGCTTCCCAAGCGCCTCGGTACTGTGATCGCTGCAGAGCCCGAGAAGCTCCCCGGCGTGCTTGAAGCCCTCGCCGTCCCTCTCGTAAAAATCCGGGGTGAGATAAACGCCCTCGCCGTCGTCTTTAAGCTCCGCGCCGCAGAGCCAGGCGTCCGCCGGCTGCGCGGTGAAGTCGATGAACCATGCGGGCAGCGTGTAGTTTTCGGCGATCTCCGCGGGCAGAGTGAACTCGATGGTCATGTCGTCAACGAGGCGTATGCTGCGCAAGACTCCGCCGCCCTCGCCGCCTTCGTATGCGCGGAAGGGCTCGTCCGCCGGAATGAAGTCGGGGCCGCCGGGGGTGCGGTTGGGATTGGCGCTGTGACGCTCGGTTTGCGTCTCGACCGCGGCCTCATATACCGGGGTCATGCAGACAACGGGCATCGCAAGGTAACTGCGGGCGGTGACGGGGCTCCCGTCGGAGAGGCGGAGGCCGCTGCGCACCTTGATCCTGAGAGTGAAGGCGCCGTCCGCGTTCGCGCTTATCGCGTGCTCCTCAACGACCGTCGGATCCCAGATCACGTTCCCATGGCCGTCCCTCGAGGCGAGCGCAAGGCCGTTTGCAAGGGAGCAGAGCTCGTTGACGGTCGAAAGATGATCGTGATTCAGATTGAAGCCGGGCTGGCGCAGCACGTCCATATAATAGGAGGGGGCGGAAAGCGTTATCGAACCATCCTCCTTTTCGCTCGTCCAGTATATGAGCGCCTCCGCCTGCGTGCGGTAAACGGTCACGGGAGTATCCTCCGTGCCCTTTATGAGCGCGTTGTAGGCGGTATACTGCTCGAATCGGTAGAGCGGCAGATGGGGCAGAAGATAATTGTATCTTGTGACGTAATAGCGCCACCAGCCGGCGTAAGCCTCGTCCGGGGTCGCATATCCGCCGGAGGGGAAGGCGTTATAGACCATGGCCTTCGAGAGGAAATCGAGCCCCAGCTCGTATTTCTTCCCGTCCCGCTCGATATAGGCCAGGCCGTTTTCGTCCTCCATTACCTCCCCGAGCCCGAGCCCCTGCCCGAACTGCTCGTAAAGGGCGATATAGTCCTTGCCGTATTCGAGCGAATCGAGCGCCATTGCGGCGAGCTCGGGGCTTTCGACGTATTCCTTTGCTTCCTCGGTGGGCTCGGGAGTGGGCTCCGAAGTCGCTTCCGGCGCTTCGGTGCCGGTATCAGTGCCGGGGAACTCGTCCGGCTTGGGGCTCTTTTGACCCAATCGGAGCGCGGCGGCTATCGCAAACGCCAGCACCAGCACGGCGGCGAGCGCGGCGTAGGGGAGCCACCTTCTGCGGCGCTCGGGGGAGGGGGCCGCGCCGTCGATCGCCTTGCCGACCGCGTTCACGGCCTTTACCGCAAGACAGCGGTCTATGAGGTCTTCGTCAATATACGCTATAGCGTCGAACATTTCCGCACCTGTCATTTTGCCAACTCCTCCTTCAAGAATTTTTCAAGCTTTTTCGCCGTTTTCGAAAGACGGCTGCGCACCTGGTTTTCGGGCATGCCGTAGAATTCCGCTATCTCGCGGTTGGTTTTTAAGAGATAGTACCTGCGTATGAAAAGATCCGCGTCCTTTTCCGGCCTCTCCCTCAAAAAGCGGCTGATGAGCGCCGAAAGCCGCTCGCGCGGGACGGGCTCCCCATGCGGCAGACAGCGCTGCAGCTCGGCAAAGACGCATTCCTCGCGGGTGATTATGGTATCCGGCGGCACGGAAAGCGCCTCGGCGATACTTTGGAGCATCGCAAGATCCGGTCGCCTTGCTCCCGCCTCCCATTTGGAAACGAGATCGCGTGAAACGAATACCCTCTCGCCGAGCTCCTGCTGGGTCAAGCCCGCGGCCGTCCTTGCCGCGGCTATCCTTTTGCCTATATCCATAGCAGTTTCTCCCTTTTTTTACTCTAAAGCATATATAACATAAACCTCCGCCCGCCGCAAGGGACAGTTTGCACCCAATAAAAAATGAAGACGCCAGCTTCAAGCGGGCGTCTTCGCTTTTATTGACTCATTCCCCTTTTACTATAGGCATGGCGTATTCCGCGACCTCGCGCATGGCGCTTTCCACGTCGATGGTGGTGAGCGCGCCGTCCCGCATGAGCGTGCGGCCCCTGACCATGGTAAGCTCCACGTCCGAGCCGCGTGCGGAATAGACGACGGCGGAGATGGGGTCGTAAACGGGGCAGAGGTGCGGGGAGTCGGTGTTGATCATAATGAGGTCTGCGTCGAGCCCCAACGCGATGCGTCCGGTCTCGTCGTAGCGGCCCTGCGCCCTCGCACCGTTCACGGTGGCAAGCTCCAGCGCCTCATAAGCGGAAACCGCCGTGGGATCAAGCGTTTCGCCCTTTGCAAGCAGCGCCGAAAGCTTTATCTCCTCAAACAGATCGAGCGAGTTGTTCGAGCATACCCCGTCCGTGCCGAGGCAAACGTTCACGCCCGCCCTGAGCATTGCGGAGATATTAGCCATGCCGCTGCCGAGCTTGAGATTCGATACCGGGCAGTGGGCGACGGAAACGCCGCGAGCGGCCAAAAGCTCCATATCGCTCCTCTCAAGCCAGACTCCGTGCGCGGCGAGCACGGGCGTATCGAAAACGCCGTATTTGTCGAAGGCCGCGGCGGGGGTCATGCCGTGCCGCGCCTTTGCCTCCTCGTGCTCCGTACGGGTCTCCGAAAGATGAATTTGCGTTATAACGCCGTATTCCTTCGCCCACTCATGCACCCTCTGCCAAACGGCGGGGGAGGAGGTGTATTCCGCGTGTATGGCAATGTCCGTGCGGATCGGGCCGGAATTGCCGTATTCGGGCAGGAGCACGCGGGTCTCCTTGACGGCGCGGTCGGAGTCGAAATCGTAGTTATCGCCGAGGGCGAGCACGGCGTTGCAGAGGTTCGCCTTCATGCCGGCCCTTTCGACCTCCTTTGCGACGGCGGGCTGGCAGAAATACATATCGGAGAACGAGACGGTGCCCGTCCTTATCATCTCCGCCATGCCGAGCACGGCTCCCGCGACTATCGCGCGCTCGTCAAGCCTCGCCTCAACGGGGAACACCTTGTCGTAAAGCCAGCTTTTAAGGGGGTAATCGTCCGCGTAGCCGCGCATGACGCACATCGCCGTGTGCGCGTGGGCGTTTATGAGGCCGGGCATCACGATATGCCCGCGGGCGTCTATGACCTCGGCGGCCTCGGGGCATTCGGAGCCGATATATGCGATCTTCCCGTCCCCGACGCCTATCGAGCAGCCGTGAAGCACGAGGCCCGGCTCCGTCATGGGTATCACGACGGCGTTTTTAATAAGAGTATCGAGCATTTACAGCCTCCCGAGGAATTCGGTCACGTAAGAGGAAAGGCGGTCGGAGGCGGCGTTGCCCGCTTCTACTACCTCTTCGCCGGAAAGGGGCTTGTCCAGTATGCCCGCCGCCATGTTGGTGACGAGCGTGATCCCCAGTATGCGCATGCCGCAGTGGCGCGCGGCGATGCATTCGGGCACGGTGCTCATGCCGACCGCGTCGGCGCCGAGTATGCGCATTGCGCGGATCTCCGCCGGGGTCTCGTACTGCGGGCCGGTGGTGTAAAAATACACGCCCTCATGCACGCTCTCCCCGTGCGAGGCGGCGATATCGTTAAAAAGGCCCATGTACTCGCGGTCGAAAACGCGGGTCATGTCCGGAAAGCGGGGGCCGAACTCCTCGATATTGGGGCCTATGAGCGGGTTGACGGAGTTGAGCTTTATGAAATCGGAAATGAGCATCAGCTCGCCCGGCTTATAGCTCTCGTTCACTCCGCCCGCGGCGTTGGTGACTATCATCTTTTCAATGCCCGTGAGCCGTGCGACGCGGATGGGGAACACGGCCTCCTCGGCGGTGCGGCCCTCGTATATATGGAGCCTGCCCTGCATCATGAGCACCTGCTTGCCGCCGAGCTCGCCCGCCAAAAATCTGCCCTTGTGACCGGGGGCGGTGGAGGCGTGCATATGCGGTATCTCCGAGTAGGGGACGGAAATGGGGTCCTTGAGCCTTTCGCCGAGCCTGCCCAGACCGGAGCCCAGTATTATGAGCACCTCGGGGCAGAATTCGCCGAGCTTCCTGCAGAGCGCCTTCGCGCTTTCGACGTAATCCGAATAACTATACATTTTTCTTCTCCATCCTTGCTTTTTTCTGTTCGAATGCCCTTATGAAATTCTCCTCGAAGGGGGCCGAAACGATCCCCTCCTCGGTGACTATGCCGGTTATGAGCTCGTGATCCACCACGTCGAAGGCGGGATTGAACACCTTCACGCCCTCGGGCGCCATGCGCTCGCGGAAGCAGAGCTCGGTTATCTCCTCGGCGGGACGCTGCTCTATCCTGATGTCGGCGCCGCTTGCCGTGTCCATATCCACCGTCGAGAGCGGAGCAAACATATAGAAGGGTATGCCGTAATGCTTCGCCAGCACGGAGAGCCCCGAGGAGCCTATCTTGTTCGCGGCGTCGCCGTTCCTCGCGGCGCGGTCGCAGCCTATGAATACGGCTGAAACGAGCCCCTGCTTCATGACCTCGTTCGCCATGCTGTCGCAAATGAGGGTCACGTCCACACCCGCGCGCATCAGCTCGTAGGCGGTAAGCCTCGCGCCCTGCAGCAGCGGGCGGGTCTCGTCGGCGTAAACGCGCAGCTCTATCCCGCGCTCCTTGGCAAGCAGTATGGGCCCGAGCGCCGTGCCGTAAAGCGAGGTGGCAAGAGGCCCCGCGTTGCAGTGCGTGAGCACGCCCATGCCGCCCGAGAGCAGCGCGAGCCCGCGCTCGCTTATGCGCAGATTCGATTCGATATCCTCGTCCTGTATGGCTATGGCCTCGAGCCTCAGCTTCTCTATGAGCTCGGCCCGGGGGAGCAGAGCGTTCGCCTTGAGCGTCTGCCTCATGCGGCTGAGCGCCCAGGAAAGATTGACCGCAGTAGGCCTCGCGGAGGATAGGTACCTCTCCGCGTCGTCCATGCGGGGGAAGAGATCCGCGGCGTCCGCGTTCTCCTTCGCAATGAGGTAATAGCCGTATGCGGCGGCAATGCCTATCGCGGGCGCGCCCCTCACGCGCAGGCGGCTTATGGCCTCGAAGAGCTCCTCGGCGCTTTTCAGCTCCAAATAGACCGTCTCGGAAGGCAGCCTCGTCTGGTCGAGTATTACGAGCGAATCCCCGGACTCGCTCAGAGCAATATTATCCGGTCTTTTCATGGCTTATAAAATGACCTGCAGTATGAGCAGCAGCAGCACGCCGGGTATCCCCAAAAGCCCCGCGACAAGGCAGTTGACCCAGGTGATGGGGATATAGAAGAAGTCCATCTGCAGATACGCGACGAAAATGATGTCGAAAAGACAGAGCATACCGGCGCCTATGAGGCTGTTCACAAGCAGCTTCCAGAGTATCCTCGAGGTCACTCCGAAAAGCTTGAATACGACCAGCGCGAGCGCAAGCACGGCGCAGACGACTATGAGTGGCATGTACTCGCCGATGTTGAAGCTCAACTGCTCGGCGGATAGTATGATCGGGCTCATTGCAGGTATCCTTTCATTGATATGATGGGGCTTTAAGCCCCTTGGTTATTCATTAAAAACGAGCGTGCGGCCCGTGTAATCGAGAAGGCGCGCGTCCTCGGGCAGAGCGTCGAAGCTCAGCCCGGCCTCAAGGCTTTCCCCGGCGGGCAGGAGCGCGTATCTGACGCCCGAAGGGCTTATTTCGATAAGCGAGAGGCGGCCGTCCCGGCCGACCCGGACGGTATAAGCTCCGCCGGACTTCCTCGCCGAGACGCTTATATCCTCATCCCCGCCTGTCACGGTGAAATCGAGCTCCGGGCCGCTTATATGCCCTGTCAGAGCACCTCCGCCATCGAAGGCGAATTCGATATCGCCCCCGTCGGTGACGAGGCCCTGCCCCGCGCAGACGCCGGCGACCGTGCCCCGGAAGCCGGAAAGCTCGCCGCCGTCGGGCAGCATACCGGCGGAGCTGTAAACGCGGGTGAACTGCGCGATATCCGAAAGCAGCTCGAGATAGCAGGAGGCGGCGCCCCGGAGACCAGAGCCGTGCACGGCCTCGGCAAGCCCGGAAAGAGCGCTCTTCTGCATACCGAAATAGCCGGAAAAGAAGCCGAAAACGGGGTTTTCGTCTGCGGAGCCGAGGGCTTCGTCCGCATCGGGCACGGGCGTTTCGAGCCAGCTTCCCGGCGGCTCCGTGACGGGAGCTTCGGTCTGACTGAGACCGTTGAGCTTATCTCCGATCAGCGCGCAGCCGCCCGAAAAACAGGCGCATGCGATGAGCATGAGCGCGAGCGCGGCGCATACGATCGGCTTACCCATAGCTCCCGCCGCCTTACTCCGCGGAAAGATAGGCTTCCTGCTCGGGCGTGAGCTCGTCGAGCCCGAGCCCCATTGCCCTGAGCTTTATCATGGAAACCTCGCGGTCTATATCCTCGGGCACGTCGTAAAGCCCCGGAGCAAGCTCCCTGCCGTGCTTTACAAGATATTCGGCGGAGAGCGCCTGTATCGCAAAGCTCATGTCCATTATTTCGGCGGGATGCCCGTTGCCGGCGGTGATGTTCACGAGCCTGCCCTCCGCCATGAGGTTCAGCACGCGCCCGTCCGCCATAACGTAGCCGTCAA
The DNA here is from genome assembly GCA_947306125.1 of uncultured Clostridia bacterium. Lineage (GTDB taxonomy): Bacteria > Bacillota > Clostridia > Christensenellales > CAG-138 > UBA3857. The sequence continues at coordinate 29,979 of CAMZFO010000006.1, forward strand.
TAAAGGGCTTGCGGTTTATCTTTTCGACGGCGATCCTCTCGAGATCCGCCCGGGAGACCTCGACGTCGAAGTGACCGGAATTGGCGAGTATGACGCCGTCCTTCATCTTATTGAAATGCCTTTCGGTGATGACGCCGCAGCAGCCCGTCGCGGTCACGAAGATATCGCCCAGGGGGGCCGCGTCGTCCATCTTCATCACGCGGAAGCCGTCCATGGCGGCCTCGAGAGCGCGGAAGGGGTTCACCTCGGTCACGATCACGTTCGCGCCAAGGCCCTTCGCCCTCATCGCGATGCCGCTGCCGCAGAAGCCGTAGCCCGCGACCACCACCGTCTTGCCCGTGACCATATTGTTCGTGGTATACATTATGGCGTCCCACGAGCTCTGACCCGTGCCGTGACGGTTGTCGAAGAGGTGCTTGGAGTTCGCGTCGTTCACGGCGAGCATGGGGAAGCGGAGGCTGCCGCTGCGCACCCTTGCCTTGAGCTTGAGTATGCCCGTCGTCGTCTCCTCACAGCCGCCTATGAGGCATTCGCCGTATTCGGGATGCTCCTCGTGTATCATCGTGACGAATTCGCCGCCGTCGTCGATCATAACGTGCGGCTTGAACTCGAGCGTGCGGCGGATATGCTCGTGATACTCCTCGGGAGTGGCGCCAAACCATGCGTAAACGCTCATGCCCTCCTCGGCAAGCGCGGCGCAGATATCGTCCTTGGTGGAAAGCGGATTGCTGCCGGTCACGGCGACCTCCGCTCCGCCCTCCCTCAAAAGCAGGCAGAGATACGCGGTCTTCGCCTCAAGATGCACGCAGACGGACACGCGAAGCCCCGCGAAGGGCTTCTCCCTGCGGAACCTTTCGCCGAGCTCCGCCAATACCGGCATATAGGAGCGCACCCAGTCGATGCGCTTTTTGCCCAAAGGGGCAAGCGAAACGTCTCTTACGGAACAGCTCATGTTGTTTCCTTTCCGCCCCGAAAGCGGGGCATGGCTGTGAACATATCTATACATTTTAATTATACCACATCATTCGCTAAAAAGCAAAGGCTTGGGCGGATCGGTTAACGATACCCGGCAGGCGTCTTTAATTCATTAGGCGGCGGAGCGGCCGTCTTCATTAGGTGCACAGCACCGTCTTCATTAGGCGCACAGCGCCGACTTCATTAGGGGGCAGGGCTAGCCCCGTGTTGCACGCAACAATTACCGCGGAATTGACTCGCAGGTGCGGTTCGACCGGCTTGGCTTATCGCGTTCCGCGCCTATCGCGGCGCGTACGCCCACTCGGCACGAAAAATGATTATTTTTCGGCCACGTGGGCGACGCTCGCGTTGCTCGCTTAAAGTGTTCCCTCCCCGAGGGAGCCTTTTGGTCGGTTGCCGCGCCAGCGTCCGGCTTCCCCTTGGTGGGGAAGCTCCGCCGGAGGCGGTGATGAGGGGGAGCTTCCGCGCAGGGGCTCTTTTTCAAGCATGAAAAGGACGATAGTCCATTTCCGG
>CAMZFO010000007.1 GCA_947306125.1 uncultured Clostridia bacterium
GGCAGCGCCCGACGAGACGGAAGGGTTGTTCCCCTGTGCTGCGGAATTCCGCCGGGGAGGTGGATTTTCGCCCGATGAGGGCGAAAAGACGAAAGGGTTGTAAAGCAAGATTTGCTTCGATCCCTAAAACATGACCGCGACCACGCGTTCCACTCCGTTCAGGTCGCGTACGATACTTACTTCTTTTCCCGGGAACAGCTCCGCCGCGGCCCGCGCTTCGCCGAGGCCGACTTCCATGACGAGCGCGCCGCCGGGGTTCACGTGCTCCGCGGCGCTTGCCGCTATCCTGCGGCAGATCTCAAGCCCGTCCGCGCCCCCTTCAAGGGCGAGCCGGGGCTCGAACGCCAGCTCCGGAGCAAGCCCCTTCATATCCTCATCCGAAATATAGGGCGGGTTGGCGGTGACGATATCATACCGCGCGGCTCCCTCGAAAAGATCCGCCTCCCGCGCCTCCAGCCTCACGCCGTTCCTTTCGGCGTTCCTTAATGCCAGACGCACGCATTCGGGCGAGATATCCGAGGCTTCCGCTCTTATGCCCGTGAGATTTGCAAGCGACACCGCGATGCAGCCCGTGCCCGTGCAGATATCGAGCAGGCTCTTATATCCTCGCTCCGCGATAAGCCTTGCCGCCTCCTCGCAGAGGGTCTCCGTATCCTGCCGGGGTATGAGCGCCTCCGGCCCCACGAAAAAGGGCAGGCCCATGAAATACCACTCCCCCAGCAAATACTGCAGGGGCTCGCGGCTGAGCCTGCGCTCGGTCATTTTCTCAAGTTTTTCGGCGTTTTCCGGCGAAAGCCCGCCCTGCGCCAGCCTCACTTCGGAGAGCTCCAGCCCCGTTATATGCGAGAGCATGAGCAGCGCTTCGAGACCCGCCTCGTCCGAAACGGCGGCGAGCCTTTGAGCCGTTATCCTCCGCGCTTCGGCGATCGTCATTCCGCGTCCTCCGAAGCGGGCTCGGAAGAGGGCGCTTCCTCCGTTACGGCGGCTTCCGCGGTCTTAGCGGTCTTGGCGGCGGCTTCAGCGGCCTCCTCGGCGGTGGCTTCCTCGGCGGTGGCCTCCTCGGCGGTGGCTTCCTCCGCTGCCTTCCTTGCGGCCTCCTCCGCCAGCTTCTTCTCCTCCAGCGGGTTCTTTTCGCCCATGGCGAGATAGAAGGAATAGATAGCCACCTCGAGCATATCGAGCTCCGGCTCCCTCGTGGTGATGAGCTGGAGCGCCATGCCGGGCGCGCGGATTATTCTGGTGAACCAGTTATCGGTCTTGGCGGCGGCTCTGAGCACCTCGTAGCTGACGCCCGCGATGAGGGGCAGGCATATGAGCCTGACTCCGAACCTGATAAGGAACATCGCCGCCCTGCCCATATTCGCCGGGGGGAAGCCGAGCGCGTGCATGATAACGTCTATAACGGTCAGCACGATTATGGAAACAGCCATTACGAGGAAAAGATAATTCGTTCCGCAGCGGGGATGGAGGCGCTTATACTTCATGGCGTTTTCGGGGGTGAGCTCCTCCTCGCCCGCCTCGTAGCAGGCGATCGTTTTATGCTCCGCGCCGTGATACATGAACACCCTACGGATATCCTTTATGCAGGATACGGCGAAGAGATACCCGACGTAAATGAGCACGCGGATGAAGCCCTCCAGGAGCGCGCGCCAGACGTAGAATTTATCCGCCGCGCCGGAGACCGCCTTGCCGAATATCAGCGAGGCGATGAGCTGGGGCAGGAACATGAAGAGGCCTATCGCGAGAGCGACGCCGAGCACCGCCGCAACGCCCGTCACGACGTTCATTATATCCACGTGCAGCTTATCGGCGAGCCATTTTTCGAACTTCGAGGGCTCCTCGTCGAAGCCCTCGCCGTAAAGCTCGGCGGATTTGGTGGTGGTGTCCATGCCGGTCTTTAAGGACTCGACGAAGGCGACGACGCCCCGCACGACGGGCAGGCCCCAGAAGGTTCCCTTCTGCGCCTTTGACCTGAATTTTTGATAGCTCTTGACTATGCTTCCGTCGGCCCTGCGCACCGCCATTGCGATGCCGACGTCCGACTTCATCATTACTCCCTCCATTACCGCCTGACCGCCTACGGAGCAGCGGCGGACGGGAGTCGGGGTGGGTTTTTCTTTTTTCATGAGGTTATTCCTTATAAAACAATATGGTTTTACAGCAGCTTCTTGGTCTGGATATAGACGTCGCCGCTGCCGAGCGTGACGACAACATCGCCCTCGCGGGCGTTTTTGAGGAGCCAATCGGAGATCTCCTCAAATGTGGCGAGATAAAGCGCGTTGCCAGTCGCCTCGTTTATGGCGTTCACCATGTCGCGGGCGTGGACGGAGCCGTCGTCCTTCTCGCGTCCGGGATAGATATCGGGCACGAGCACCTTCTCGACCCCCGCGAAGCAGTCGCCCTGATGCCCGCAGAAGAGGGTCTTCGCTCTCGTGTAGCTGTTGCACTGGAACACGCAGAAAACCCTGTCGTGCGGGGTGCGGAGCGCGGAATCGACCGCGGCGCGTATCTCGGCGGGGTGATGGGCGTAATCGTGGAAAACGCGGACGCCGTTCCTTTCGCCGTAATACTCGAACCTGCGGCGGGTGTTTTTGAAATGGGAAAGCGCCGCGGCGGCCTCGCCGAAATCCGAGCCGTGGGAGAGCGCGACGGCAAGCGCCGCGACCGAATTGAGCATATTGTGCCTGCCGGGGACGTGAAGCGTGACGCGGCCCAGCTTTTCGCCCCTGAACATAAGGTCGTAGGAGGGGCAGCCGAAATCGTCGTATACCTCGTTCTCCGGGTAATAATCCGGCGCATAGGCCCTGTCGAGTCCGTAGGTCAGCTCGTCGACCTGCCCGCGGAACTCCTCCAAAAGCCCGCGCACGCGCATATCGTCGGTGCAGCCAATGAAGCAGCCGCCCGCGGGGATGAGCCGCACGAACTTGCGGAAGGCGTCGGTGATGTGGTCGATATCCCTGAAATAATCGAGGTGATCGTCGTCTATATTGTTTATGAGCGCGACGGTGGGATGCAGCGTGAGGAAGCTTTCGACGTATTCGCAGGCCTCGGTGATGAAGAGGTCGCTTTTGCCTATCCTCGTGCCGCCCTTCAAAAACTCCACGAAGCCGCCGACGTGTATGGTCGCGTCCAGACCGCCCTTTTCGGCGATCAGCGCCAGCATGGAGGTGATGGTAGTCTTGCCGTGGCAGCCCGCGACGCCGACCACGTTCCCGTAGCCCTCGCTTAAGCGCCCCAGCGCGACGGAGCGCTCCATCTCGGGTATGCCGAGCTCGCGCGCCCTCGCCCTCTCGGGATTGTCGGGCTTTATCGCCGCGGAATAGATGACGAGGTCGCTGCCCTCGACGTTCTCCGCCTTCTGCCCTATCGCAACGGGAATGCCCAGCTCGCCGAGCCTTTCCGTAAAGGGAGAAACGGCGGAATCGCTGCCCTTTACCTCATAGCCCCTCGCGCGGAGTATCTGCGCAAGGCCGTTCATAGAGCAGCCGCCTATGCCTATCAGGTGTATCCTTTTGATATTGTCAAGCTTTATATCCATATTGCCTCCGAAAACGCATATTCCTTCAACCTTGTATTATATGATATCCGCGGGAGAAAGGCAAATATTTTTTTAAAACCGGCGCCGCGCTTCCCGTTCCCGATCCCTGCGCCAAAAACAGGATCGGGGCGCAGGTCCGCCCGCGCCCCGTCGATCGTATCAAGGATATCTTTTCTCTATTTCCCGACCTTTGCCGCGTCGATGATGCTCTGCGCCTTTTCAAAAAGCTGTTCATACGCCGCTTCGCTGTCAAAGCCCGCTTTATCGCCCGATTTCGCAAGCCGGTAATCGAAACCGCCCACGCTGAATTCCAGCGCGCAGTTCGCCCGCTCCCCGCTCTCATTTGATGCGTTTTTGATGAAGACCCCGTTATACTCCGTGTTGTTTTCGCCGGGGCCGAACGGGCCGTGCCCCTCCTGCGTGCGGCAGCAGCGGATCATGCAGCTTTCATCATTCGACTCCGCCATTACCGTATAGCCGTTCGGCTTTGCCTTTCGCGTCCTGCCATCGAGCAATACAGTGTATTTCTGCGCAGCCTCGCCATGCTCGATACCTTCCAGATCCGTAACGACCGCGCCCTCGAGCTCCGCAAGCTGTTCCTTAAGCTCCGGAAAGGAGCCCACTTCCATCGAAGCGTTGGGAAATTTCACTCCGCCGTTGTTATTGAGTATCGCCGCGCAGACGCAGGCGCCTATCACCGCACCCACGAGAGCTGCGGCGATCACCGTGAAAACAGTCTTTTTACTCATAAAACATCTCCTTTCTTCCCCCTATGCGCCCGAAAAGCGGAGAAACGAAGCGTTCCTTCTGCAGTTATTATAATATAACCGGCCCCATATGTCAACGTTTTTTTGTAATTGATGTGATTCTGTTTATGCGATTAATAATTTTGCCACATTTTTCAAAAAGTTGGGAACCTTTTGGTCCGCTCGTGCGTTATATAGGCAAAGAACGAGAGATCGTTCCTCCGAGCAGGGCTTGGTCACCCCCGCCCGGAGCCGTCCGCGAATACCGCGGACAAGGATCTGCGAAAGGCAGGTCAACTGGTTTTCTTCCTTTCTGAAAAAAGACGGCAGCCCCGGTCAAAACGGGGCTGTCGTTCTTTTTGGCTTATTCCTTATAGGCCTTCCCCCGGGCGGGGAAGGTGTCAGCGCAAAGCTGACGGATGAGGGGTATATACTTCATACGGAATTCCCGCCGGGAATTCCATCCTTATACATATCACAGCAGGGTCGCGTAGCTGATGTCCTCGTGAAGCGCGCCGTTTTCATACCGCAGACGCAGGGCGTAATCGCCGGCGGAGCCGTAAATGACTATCGCGCCGTGCTCCGCGTCAAACGTAAAGCGCGGCATGGTGGTGGAAAGTATCTTCGTATTGGGCTGGCCGTTTACGGTCAGCAGCGCGCTGTCGAACACTATCTCTTCCGCCTGCCCGTCGCCGTCCATATCGAGCCGCACGGTGCGCGTGAGCCCGTCCGCCTCCGAATAGATCATGGGATTGTGGAGCATTATATCCATGCCGCCCCGGATGAGCTCCTCATACGAGCCCTTCTGCGCGAAGCCCGTTATGCTCCCCTGCCGCACTATGCCGAAGAGACGGCAGAAGAGATTGCCGCCCTCGTCCGGATAGAACGCGCGATAGCCCTCCTCGCCCGGCTTTGCCGCGAGGAAGACCATGTTCTTGCCCTCGGGAGAGGCTATTGCGGCGATGAGCCCGCCGTCCATGAACGCCTCGCCGTCGATGCAGAGGGTGGCTCCCCCGTCGATATCCTCGACCGATATGCGCTCAGGCGCGCCGTCGCCGTCGATATCGACGCTCGCTCCCTCAAAGGAGAGGTCGAGCGGCGCAAATCCGTTGAGCGGGAGTATCTGCCCTGAAAGTATCCTCGCCTCGGCGGAATCGGGCGCGGGAGTCGGGGTCGGGACGGCCTCGTCCGTCGCGTCCGGCGAATTTTCGGGCGCTGAGGTGCTCCCGCCGTAATTAGTCGGCGAGCCGGGGATATCTATAACGTCCTCGCCGGGATCGGGCTTTACACAGGCGGAGGCGAGGCTCAAAAGCAGCAAAAGAGCGAGCAGCGCCGCCGCGCGCCGCGCCCGCTTTCCGCTTATCCGATCTTTTCCGGTCCCGTACATGCTTCCTCCGCATACCCGTTTTTACTGATTATAACAGAAACTCCGCCCGATTACAAGATAGGCCTTCCCCCGGGCGGGGCGCGCAGCGTTAAGAAGAGGCAGCGGTGCTGCGTCTTTAGCGGAGCGCCGCGGAAACTCTGTTTCCGTGGTAATGTCAGCGCAAAGCTGACGGATGAGGGGTATACACTTCATACGGAATTCCCGCCGGGAATTCCATCCTTTTAATTGCCTGCGGCAATGCCGGGCCGAGGCTCAAAATAACTATTGTGCTTCGCGGAAATACCTGCTATAATAGTATGAGTGGAAATGTGCAGAAAGGGAGGCGGAGGCTTTGTATAAGGCTGCGGATATCGTGTTTGAGGCCGTGGACTGCGGCGAAGTCTTCCTCGAGCGCGCAGAAAAGTATGCCGTGGAGGAGGGCGAGCCCGAGTTCACGCTGACCGTTACGGAAGCCGAGCTCGCGGTCGATAAGGAATTCCCCCTTTCCGACGACTGGAAGCGCTATATGTATTCCGGCTCCAAATTCTATTTCGAGCTCATAAAGCGCCGCGGCATGATGCTCCACTCCTCCGCCGTCGTGAAGGACGGCAGGGCGTACCTTTTCTCCGCCAATTCCGGCGTGGGCAAATCCACCCACGCGGAGCACTGGCTCAGGCGCTTCCCCGACGCCTATATTTTAAATGATGACAAGCCCGCCCTCCGCAGGACGGAGGAAGGCTTCTTTGCCTACGGCACCCCCTGGAGCGGCAAGCACGACGTCAGCCGCAACGAGGGCGTCCCCGTCGGCGGGATAGCCTTCATAGAAAGGGCTTCATATAATTTTATCGAGCCGCTCTCCCCCGTGGAGGCGGCAAAGAGGCTGATCCCGCAGACCGTGCGCCGCATCGGCGGCGAGCGCATGCGGGAGCTGCTTGATACGGTGGACGTGCTTCTTCGTGAAGTCCCCGTCTATCGCCTCGGCTGCATCAACGATATCTCCGCTGCGGAGACGGCGGCCGAAGCGATGTGCCGGAGCACCGCAGATTCGATCGGATAACAAGTTTTAATATGCCCCCGGTAATTCGCTCCGGGGGACAAAACCCTAAAGAAAGGCAGTAAAAAATGAAGATCAAACAGGGCTTTGTATTAAGGCAGGTAGCCGATGCTACGATAGTCGTCCCCTCCGGGAAGGCTTCTCTCGATTTCAACGGCATGATCACGCTCAACGAAACGGGCGCGTTCCTTTGGAGCCTGCTTGAAAACGAGACCACCGTGGACGAAATGGTCGAGGCCATGCTCGCCGATTACGAGGTCGACGAGGCCACCGCAAGGGCCGGCATCGAAAGGTTCGTCGCAAAGCTTGACTCGGAAGGGCTCCTCGAATAAGGAGCTTAAAGGATGGGCGCCTCTCCCAAAAAGATCAATACCGAGCTCGCCGCCGTGATAGGGGTCATGCTGGAAAAGCTTGAGTCCGGCGGCAGCGTCGCGTTCTCCCCCAAAGGGGTCAGTATGCTCCCGATGCTCCGCGCCTCGGGCGATACCGTGACCCTCGTGAAGCCCCCTGCCCGCCTGAAAAAGGGCATGGTGGCTCTTTTCGTTTCAGGCGAGGGCGCCGAGTCCAAATTCGTGCTCCACCGCCTCGTCAGGATAAGGGGCGAGGAGCTCGTCTTCTGCGGGGATAACCGCCTGGAGTGCGACGAGCCCGTGAAAAGGGACGCCGTCATAGGCGTGCTCACGGAATACGAGAGCCGCGGGAAGCGCAGAAGCGTGCGCGCGCCGTGGTACAGGCTCTACTCCTTCTGGATGCGGGCGACCGTGCCGTCCAAGCGGCTTGCTATCGGGCTGCAGAACGGCGTTTACAGGATATGGAAAAGGCTGAAAAGAAAGTGAACGGCAGGGGCGCGGTAAGATTCGTCACGCGCCGCCTCAAAAGACAGCTTCCGGGGCTGATACTGCTCTCCGTTATGATGGCGGCGGTATCGGTGCTTTCCGTTTCCATGTCCCTTTTCATGATGCGGGCGATAAACGCCGCCGTCGCCGGTGAAAAGGCCGTCATGATACGCAACCTCATTATAATGGTCTGCGTGACCGTCGGCGGGCTTTCGCTCCGCTTCCTCTCGCGCCTGCTGCAGACGCGCATGGAGTTCAAAATGGAGATGGCGCTGCGCCGCTCCACTCTCGACGGCATACTCTCCCGCGATTACGCGCGCGTCACCGCCTATCACAGCGGCGACCTGATGAACAGGCTGACCAACGACATATCCGTCGTTTCCACCGCCGCCTCGTCCATGCTGCCCAAGCTCTTCGAGCTCGTCGCGCGCCTCTGCTTCGCATTCGGCATACTGCTCTCCATAGACTGGGTGATAGCGGTGCTTTCGATAGGCGCCGCGCTGGTCATCGCCGTCTTCTCGCTGGTGCTCCGCCCGATACTCAAAAGGCTGCACAAAAAGGTGCAGGAGACCGAGGGCGACACGCGCGCCTTCATGCAGGAGACGGTCGAAAACCAGCTCGTCGTGAGGGTGTTCGGCGCGAGGGAGCGCATGCTCTCGAGGCTCGACGGCCTGCAGGACAGGAGCTTTGCGGCCGCCATGCGCCGCCGCCTTGCGACCGTGCTTTCCGGCGAGGGGCTGACCTTCGTATTCACTCTCGGCACCTTGGGCGCGCTCCTCTGGGGCACTTTGAGCCTTGCCAGGGTATTCGGCCCGGACAGGGTGATAGATTACGGCTCGCTCGCCGCGGTGCTGCAGCTCGTTTCGCAGGTGCAGACTCCGTTCTCCGCGCTCGCGGGGCTCGTGCCGCAGTTCTTCGCCATGACCGCCTCCTGTGAAAGGCTCATGGAGATCGACTCTCTGGGCATGGAGGACGGCGCGGATGCTTCCTCCGCGGAGCTTCGGGGCTTCGATTCGGCCGATATTCGCGAGCTCACATTCGCCTATAATAAGGAGGGCTCCGAGGTCACGGTATTCGACGGCGCGTCTTTGCACATAGAGCGCGGGGATTTCGCCGCGATAACCGGCATTTCCGGCATCGGCAAATCCACACTGATGAAGCTGCTGCTGGGCGTTTACCGCCCCGACGGAGGCTCCATCACCATCGCCTCCGGGGGCAGGGAGTACCCCGCCTCCGCCGCCACCCGCGGGCTTTTCGCCTACGTGCCCCAGGGCAATCTGCTCCTTTCGGGCTCCGTGCGGGAAAACATCGCCTTCTTCAACACCCGCGCCTCCGACGAGGAGATAATGCGCGCGGCGCGCCTCGCATGCGCTGAAGAATTCATATCCGAGCTCCCGCAGGGGCTTTCGACCGCCATAGGCGAGCACGGGCTCGGGCTTTCCGAGGGGCAGGCGCAGAGGATAGCCGTCGCGAGGGCGATACTTCGCGGCTCGCCGGTGCTGCTGCTCGACGAGGCGACCTCCGCGCTGGACGCCGCCACGGAGGAACAGCTCCTTAAAAACCTGCGCGGCTCCGAGATAGAAACTCTCGTCATAATCACGCATAAGAACGCGGCGCTCAACGTCTGCGATAAGGAGATAAGGATAGATAACGGCAGGATAAGCGTATCGGCCGTGCAATAACAGGAGGGGTAAATATGATCATAATCGGCATCTGCGGCGCTTCCGGAAGCGGCAAATCCACCCTCGCGGAGGAGATAAAGGCCTCGCTCGACTGCGACGCCGTCATAATCGGGCAGGACTGCTATTATATCGACCAGAGCTACAAGCCCTTTGAGGAGAGGGTCGTCACCGATTACGACGATCCCGACATATTCGATCACGACGAGCTGCTCGCCGATATGGACACGCTCGCCTCGGGCAAGCCCATAACGAGGAAGGGCTACGATTACGCGAACCACGTCCGCGCCGACAGCGACGAGCTCATAGAGCCGCCGGACGTGCTCATTCTGGAAGGCATACACGCATTCCACGATCCGCGCCTCATGCAGCGCATGAATCTTAAGGTCTATATGCACGTCGATCCCGATATGTGCCTGCTCCGCCGCGTGCTGAGGGACACCAAAAAGCGCGGCCGCAGCATCGAGAGCGTGGCCGAGCAGTATCAGAAGACCGTTAAGCCCTGGTATGACGAGGTGGTCTCCCGCTATATAAGGAGCGCGGATTTCGCCGTCATGCACGGCGGCAAAAACAAGGGCGCGATAGACGCGATAAGCGCCTACATCACCGTCGCTCTCTGGGCGGAAAAGGCCAAAAAGCGCGACAGCGGCGAATAATCGCGCCCGCAGGAGCGCATGCTTGATACGGGACGGGAAATATGAAAAGACTGCTGACAGGTGAAAAAAGAAGGAGCATGATCGCCGTTGCCGCGATAGTGTTTTCGGCGATACTGTTTTACGAGATACTGGAGCATTTTCCCGCCGTGCGCGAGGTTTTCAAGAAGGTCGTGACCGTGCTCGCCCCCATTGTTTACGGGCTCTGCACGGGCTTCGTCATCAATCTGCCCATGAGCTTCCTTGAGAACAAGGTCTTCCGCCGCCTGAAGGAGAAGCGTCCCCGCGCGGCAAGGTGGCTTTCCCTGCTCATATCCTATATCGTCGTGCTGGGCTTTATAGCGCTGCTGATCGCGCTCGTGGTGCCCCGCGTTACGGAGGGCGTGCTGCTGCTCGTTTCCAATATGGGCAGCTACGTGGCCGTGGTCTCCGAAAAGCTCGAGGAGATCGCCGAAAAGCTCGCCTCCTCCCCGCAGGCTTATGAAATAGCGGAGAAGGTGGTGCAGAGCCTTATGCAGAAGCTCAATTCCTTCGCCGTCAATTTCGTGCCCAAGCTCCCCAAGCTCACCTTCGGAGCCATCGGCGTCGTCTATACCCTCATAGTCACCTTCGTCATAAGCATACACTCGCTTATAAATAAGGAAAAGCTGCAGGGCTTCGCGGCCCGCGTCGCGACCGCCGTGCTGCCCGAAAAGCGGATACCGGGCTTCATGGGCTACTGCACCTACGCCAACACCACATTCAAAAAGTACATATTGGGCCAGCTTTCAAGCTGCGTTATCATCGGCATACTCTGCTATATAGGCATGCGGATATTCTCGATGCCCTATCCGGAGCTCATATCCGCTCTCATATGCGTCGCCGCGCTCATACCCATAATCGGTCCCTGGGTCAGCATAGGCGTGTCCGCTTTCATAATACTCATGTCCAGCCCGGATAACCCCTGGCTCGCGCTGTGGTTCATAATAATGATGATAGTCATTCAGCTCTGCGACGACAACCTCGTTTACCCCAGGATCGTCGGCGGAGCGCTGGGCGTGCCGGGGCTCCTGGTGCTCGCCTCCATAATCGTCGCGGGCGGGCTCTTCGGCATTCCCGGCCTGCTCATTGCCGTGCCGACCGCCGCCGTGCTGCGCCGCATATTCCTTGACTGGGTCGCCAAGCGCAACGCCGAAAGGGCCGAAAAGGCCGAGACCGGCAACCCGGAGACCGTGGAGGCCGGGGCGTAAAACCCTCCCGCTCTTCTCCCGGCTTCATCCACAATACTGTTATAGCACGTTTGTTCTCATAATGTCAAGCCCCTCCCACCGCACAGCGCGGCAGAGGGGCTTTTGCTGCGCCGCCGGATCTTGCTGCTTCTTCGATCACGCCGTCCGCAGTGACAACGGAAGGAAGCCTCGCAAAAGTCCGGCTTCCGTGAATAAGGGCGGGCTTTGGTCGGCGCACTTTGCCTCCCCTCCTGCGAGGGGAGGTGGATTTTCGCCCGTTATGGGCGAAAAGACGGAAGGGTTGTTATTCCCGAGGAGAGAAGATGTAATTGCGCGAGTTTTTACCCTCATCCGTCACCTTCGGTGACACCTTCCCCGCAAGGGGGAAGGCCAACGGTCGGCAGCACAAACAGCCTTCCCTTGGGGGTTTGAGGATGGTTGCGAAGCAATTCAGACCATCCGGTGAATGGTCTGAAAATCCGAGAACGGGCGGCTGGGTCCGCCCTCCGGGGACCGCGGCAGGTGAAGCCGTCGCCGCGGCGGATGAGGGACCGTAATGGCATTTAAGCTTCGGAAATATGAAAGGGACGGTTTGTTCATGCAAACCGCCCCTTTTTTTGTCATCAAAGCCTTGACCTGCCCTCATTCCTCCGGCAGCTTATTGTATTTAAGCTCCTTTTCGAGGCCTATATAGAGCATGTATTTATCTATCTTCAGCTTCCTTCCGCTGCGCATTATTATGACGTGGGACCTATTGGCGTTACGCCTGTGCTTTTTTGCCACCGCGTCGGAATAATCGTAACGGAGCCTTCTGCCCAGCCAATCGCGGTAGACGAAGCCGTGCTTATAAAGCTCAACGCCCGTGTTCCTATAGAACAGATAGCTATACACGGACAGCAGGAAAAACCCGAGGCAGAATACGATCGCCGGGCCGCACAGGAACCTGTCCGGATCATCCTTTATAAGTATAAAGCCCGTGACCGTCGCTGCAAGGAACCCAAACCACAGCACCATGGCGAAGAAAACGGCCCAATGGTGCCTGCCCTCGGAAATCGCATAGGGGTGCTCGCCGCTCTCATCCGTGATACTCCTGCACTTCTCCGCGTCCGCGGGGTCGATCTGCTGCCGCATCCCGCAGGCCCTCTGCCATATCGGCCCGGCGTCCTTATCCACTATGACGGTCTCCCCGTCGCTTAAGTGAAGGCATATCGAGGTCTGATCCTTAACCGGCGTGCCGTCCTCCTCCAGCACTAGCTCGCGCCAGGCGATATCCGAATAGCCGTACCTGCGCGTGCCGCGGAAAAGCTCGCGGCAGGTAAAGCCCTCCTCGTCCGAGGCGGTCTTGTTGTAAAACGCGGCTATGAGCAAAAGCAGGAACGCCATCCCGATAAGCACGAGGGCCGTTCCGCCAATATAGCCAACCGCGTCGTCCGCCGTGACGAGGGAAAATATGCCCAGCCCCAGGAAAAGGCAGGGGATCATGCCTGCCAGTACGTATGAGATCACGCCCGCAACGAGGTCTTCGCGGGAATTCGGTTGTTTGAGCGAGTGTTTCATTAGCCCCGTGAGCACTTCTCCGCGTCGACGGCAAGCACGAACATGAGCGCGCAGAGGGCGTCGTTCGGGTCGCGCACGTCTATCTCGTAATGATCGGTCCAATGGAGGATATCCTTCGATACCTGCGCGGCGACGGAGCCGTCGTGATCCGTTATGACGTAATCCCACTCCATAAAATTGCCCTTCGCCTCCCAGCCGTTGAAATCGAACCGGTAAACGGGCCGCAGGAGGGAGAAGAAATCGCGCTTTATTTCGCCCACCTGCTCGTCGCCTATGTATATCTCGAAGGTGGGCATGAAGGTGAGCACGCGCTCCTTCACTGTGCCGAGGAACATTCCCTCCGCATCGTAAACATTCAGCTTGTGCCCCCAGGAGAGCTGACCCTTGACGGTATAGAGGGTGTTCCCCTCCTCGTCATAGATATCGTAGCTGTCGAACCACGAAAAGAACCTTTGCTTGAAATACATCCTCATATGCCGCACCTCCGATCGCAGGATCGTATATAATATTGAAGTCATTATACTCCAAGCCCCCGGCTTTGTCAATCACCTCATTGATCGGTCGGGACGGATCGATTTATAAAATGCAAAACTATTACTTGACATACGCTTCAAAATCGAATATACTATAAGGGGCACCGATATGCGTAATATTATCCAAGGAGGTTATTATGAAAAAACTGGCCACATTTTTGCTGTTGATTGCTTTCATGGTTCCTTTTTCTACAATAGCCGCTCCGCAAAGCGGCGGGAACAGGGGCGCTTCTTCCGAGGGAAAAGAGCGCGTCAGGGAAATAACCGAGCTCAGGCAGCTCAATTCGGAAACGTATCTTCTTGAAGACGGAAGCTATGAGTGCGAGATAAGCGCCGAAAACAAGTATTTTTACGATCCCGAAGGGCAGCTGAAGCTCATTGAAAACTCCCTTGTCGAAAACGAAAAGGTTATTGACGGCAAGCAGTTCGATTATTCAAACAAAGCAAACGATCTGACGGCCTATTTCTCCGGGTCATCCGCGGATGCGATGATCGAGTACCGCGGTTCGGCGCTGAGCTTTCATCCGGCAGTTAGGGGAAGCTCGGGCGCAAGCTTTGATCTGGCCGGATTGCCGGAGGTTTGCGAAGAATTCGGTCTCACCGGGGACAACTGCGTCCTGTACTCCAACGCTTTCTCCAATGCCGATCTGATCTATGCCGTAAAAAACAACGGTCTGACCGGCGCAGTGCTTATTCGTCCCGGCAGCGGAGGAGGCAGCTATGCTTTCACCTTTGATACCGGCGGTTACAGCGTTTCAGCGGAGGGGAATAAGCTCCGTTTCAGCAGCATTGAAGGAGAAGCGGAATTCGATTTTGAGCTTTATTCTGTCCGGTATGGAGGCGCGGATCATTCCGGCAGCGTTAACTGTTCTGTATCCTATCCCACGGATGATTCCGTTACCGTCACAATTCCCATTGACGGTGATTCTATCGGGAACCTGAGAACTCCGGAACCCGTTTTGATAGAAATGACCTTAACGATCACCGGCTCCTCCAATACGTATGACAGCTATGTTGCGAGCAAGAATCCCACGACTAATTACGGCTCCAGCACGCTGCTCAAGACCGGTAAAGACAATTCGTGTTACGTAAGAAGGAGTTATATAAAATTCGTTATTAACGCGGCTATTGACTCCGACAACGTGATTTCCGCCTGCATAAAGCTTAAAAAGAACGGAACTACAACACCAACTATAAAAGCATACCGCGTCACCGGCTCATGGCATCAGAACTCGATAACTTGGGACAATAAGCCGACTAACGCTTCTCAAAGCGCATCCGGGACCGCCGCCGCTTTATCGGATAATTGGTACGGGATGTACGTGACAAATGTCGTCAAAAAGTTTATCAGCGGAACGTATACCAACTGGGGGTTTATGATCAAGGATGATACGGAAAATGATTCCACTCATTATTCATCCTTCCGGTCTTCGGATTATGACTCGAATAAACCTAAGCTTATCATCAATTATTATATACCGGTCTATTGTGGTTCAAGAACGTATAAGGCAACATCCTGGAATATTAATTGTATGGCCTTTGCTCTTGAGTTTCCTTATTCCATCAACCCATATAATAATAACAGCGAACTCATTGGCATGACACAAACTCAGATGTTGAATTATGTTAAAGCTGCAACTGATGCATGGTTGCTTGACAGCAGTAATGTTGGAATTAATAATTTTCAGGAATTGGATTATTATTACTCAAACATTCCAATTGGCTGGTATCGAGTAGCCTTAAGGGTTGGATTTAACGACACAAATGGTAACGGAATATGCGATGGTATAAGTGAATATCCCGGCTCTCACTGGTGGTTCCAAACAAGCACAGGACAATGGGCTGAGAAGCAAGGATTCTCTCCATCACAATTAGTTGCAGGTTCCACCGGTGTTGATCCGGCAACCTTGAATTGGACATATAGCTCGTATGTATTTGATAGTGACATTATATATTATGCCATAAAAGACATACGAGAAGTTGATTGGTAATAGGAGGCAGCTATGAAAAAGATTTTTGTTTTGGCAATAGTATTCTTATTGCTTACCGCTTCGTTATCCGGCTGCAGGCGGATGACGGCAAACCAAAGGCGCTTTTCCGCTCCCGATCCGCTTCCGGATGTGGTCACTGCAGCGCGGGAGAACAAAAGCGGCTATACGCTTTATGAGCCGGTCGGAGAAGATGAAGGCTTCCCCGTGTATAAGGAATCGGAGCTTTTAAATTACAGCGAACACAGCCTATGGCCTGAGCTTGACACTACTTATTTAAGCGGAGCCAGGGGCGACGTTTCATTAATACTCGGTCATTTTCCAACTGAGAAGATACGCATGAGGGACGACGGCGCCCTGATCCTTGCTTATGCCGTCGATTCGGGCAGCAGGGTATTCTGTATCTGCGATCCCAAACAGAACAACTACGGTGAGCTGGGTCACGCAATAGTTGTCGGGAGCGCGCATTCATATGAAGAATTCAAGGAGCTCAAGGTCGGCGATCCTCTCGAGAAGGTCGAAGAGATAGACGAAGCCGGAGCGGGCTTCGGAAGAATGTGCGATATTCATTTCACCGATCCCGGCGGATATCCAAATGCGCACATGGGGTTCAAAATGGATTTTTTATATGACGGCGACAGGCATATCGTTCCGTTTTCCACGATCCATTATCTCACCGACGGGATAGTCAAGATCGACTATGAGATGCTGGAGGACGATCAGACGATACTCATATCCGACATCGTTTACAGCGAGGACTATATCCTTCCCGACTGCCTGGGCAACCCGATCGACTATACGCTCTGCGAGGACGATCTGCCCTTCTGACGGGAAAAAGCTTTACAGAGCAGCGAAAAGGAGCGCCGCAGTTATCCTGCGGCGCTCCCGTTTTATTGCATATCAGGCAATCTCCGATTTGGGCTTGCCCAGTATCTCCGCATACACCATGCCCTGCGCGAGGGGAGGCAGCTTTGATATCCTCTCCATTGCGCGCCTTGCGTTCTCGGCCGCGGCCGCTTCCTTCACGAGGCGGTCGTCCTCATCCGCGAGATCGTGCCCGAGCCTGCCCGCGACCGCCGCGGGACGGCCGGACCCGAACTGCGTCACGCCCTCATGGTAGCCGTCGTGTATGCTTCCGCCGCCGCAGTCGTCCTCCGAATGCGCGGCGAGGGGCTTCTCCTTGCGGAGCGCGTTCTCCATCACGCGCTTTTCAAGCGGGCGGCGCTCGGTGCTGTTTGCGGGAGTACCGAGGTTTGCGGGCCGGGTGCTGCGCTCGGCTTCGCGCCTTGCGGCGTTCTCCTGCAGGCGGCGCTTCAGCTCCGCCTGCCTTGCCGCGCGCTGCATTTCGCTTTCCATGGAGGAAGGCGCGGCGCTCTGCTCCCGCAGCTTACGCCTTTCGGCGTCCTGCCTTGCGGCCTCGGTATCCGCGGTGGGCGCTCCGAACAAGCTTTGCGCCTTACGCTGCTGTTGCTGCTGCCTGGCCTGCTCCTTTTTCGCGTTGGATACGACGCTGTAAATTATAGCCGCTATTATCAAAAATGGAATTATCGGCATAGGCGCCTCCTGTTATCCCCCGGCGCCGGGATATTCCGCCCGGGCCGGGAGTTATGGATATTGATGTCAGTTGTTCTCCGTGGTGGTGGTCTTGCCGATGGCTTCGCGCATATCGGTATCCGCCATCATATTCTTCATGCGATAGTAATCCATGATGCCCAGATTGCCATTGCGGAAGGCCTCCGCCATAGCCTTGGGTACCTCGGCCTCCGCCTCGATGACGCGGGCGCGCATGCCCTGGACCTCCGCCTTGTTCTCCTGCTCCTGCGCGATAGCCATTGCGCGGCGCTCCTCGGCCTTCGCCTGAGCGATGCGCTTGTCGGCCTCCGCCTGGTCGGTCTGCAGCTTTGCGCCGACGTTCACGCCGACGTCAACGTCCGCGATATCTATGGAGAGTATCTCGAACGCGGTGCCCGCGTCGAGGCCCTTGCCGAGCACGGTCTGGGAGATAAGGTCGGGGTTCTCGAGAACGTCCTTATGGGACACGGAGGAACCGATGGTGGTAACTATGCCCTCGCCTACACGGGCGATGATGGTCTCCTCACCGGCGCCGCCGACGAGTCGGTCTATATTGGCGCGGACGGTGACCTTCGCCTTAGCGCGGAGCTCGATACCGTCCTTTGCGATGGCGGCGATGACGGGGGTCTCGATGACGCGGGGGTTAACGCTCATCTGCACGGCGGTCAGAACGTCGCGGCCGGCAAGGTCGATGGCGCAGGCCTTCTCGAAATCGAGGGGGATGCCCGCGCGCTGTGCGGCGATCAGAGCGTTCGCAACGCGGTCGACGTTACCGCCGGCCAGGTAATGCGCCTCCATCTTATTGATGGAAAGATCGAGGCCGGCCTTGGTGGCCTTGATGAGGGGGTTGATGATCCTTGCGGGACGGACCTTCCTGATCTTCATTCCGATGAGGGTGAAGAGGCCGACCCTGACGCCGGAGGCCGCGGCGCTGATCCACAGCCCGAGGGGAATGAACGAGAAGAAGACGATGATGAGCACTATCACGCCGATAATGACCGCAACGAGGGCGGCCGGCTCAAGCGCGAGCATGGTAAGATGGTTCAAAAGTTCAAACATGGTTTTTCTCCTTTCGGTGTTTTAACCTAATTGTTTCAGTATCAGCACGGCGCAGTATACGACGCCGATGAGCACGGGGACGCCTATGAGCAGCCACAGCCAGTCCCTTCGGACCTCGCTCCTGTCTGCGGGCCGGGCCTGCGGCGCCTCCTCCGGCTGCTCAATCCCGCATTTGGGACAGGCGGCAGCGCTGTTCGAGTAGAAGATATGGCAGTTCCGGCAGTACTTCATATGCTCTTGACGAGCACCTTCACGCCGTCGATGGACACGACCTCAACGCCGTGATCCCGGTCGATGAACTCGTTATCGGAAACGACGTCCATGCGCTTGCCGTCGATAACGGCGATGCCGCTGGGCCTCAGCGCGGTGACGGTGCGCCCGGTCTTGCCGACGAGGGACTGGATATCCTCATCCAGCAGCTCGGTGGAGCCGGAATCGATGGTGGTGTTCAGCACCACGGGCGAGCGCGAGAGCCTGCCCCTTATCGCCGACTTGAATATGAGTACCGCGATTATTGCGAGCAGGACCACAACTATAAGAAGTGAGAACATTGCGCCCGGGAGGTCCTTTGAACCGATCACGAGCCCTGCAATAAGCGCGACGCATCCGGATACGCCCGCGGCTCCGAAGCCGGGGATTATCATCTCGATGGCGATGAGTATCATTCCGATCACGAGCAGCACTATCCCGCCTATATTCTCTGCCCAGGCGGAAGCCCAGTTCTGGAAGAATCCGGCGGAAAGCAATATCGGTAACATTTTTTGCTCCTTTCCGCGGCTCTGCGCCGCGATTCGCTTTTTAAGGGAAAGCTCCCCTCTTCGCTGTATATTCTATTGCATATCATGGCCCGAATCAATATAATCGGAGTAAGAGTTATGTAAAGAATAAGTAAAATCTCATAAGGGTGCATCCGCATAAGGAAACATAGGTTTTCAGCCTAAACAGCTTAATTGGTAAAAAGAAAACCGGGGATGGCATACATCCTCGGTTTCATCTTTATACCGGCGGCTGAAAACCGCGAAGCGTCTCAAAAGAGGAGATTTTTGTGCCCGGCAAGGAAAAAAGCGCAGAAATACTGGTGAAGGTCTTTCGAGCATTTTTGACGAAGCCCGGCGCAAAAAGATACCTTTTGAGGCTGTGTATCCTTATGCGGATGCGCCCAAGAAACGCTTTTTACGCCGGACGTACGACCCAAAGGCTCCCTTGCGTAAAGGGACGGATAGTCCGTATAAGGAACTCAACATCATAACGGCGCAGCCTAGCGAGCTGTGCGAGCCGCAGCGGGTCAGCGCGCCGCGCCGCGTTAGGCGCGGAATCTCGTCAGCGCAAGATTGAGGAACCGCTCCTGCGAGACATATCCGCAGCAACATTACAAGGCAAGTACGTTAGATAAAGCATAATTCGATTGACGTCAAAAGAAATAGACGGCTTTCGATAATAACTGTTCCTTATGCGTATTAACCGGAGCTGTCAGCGCAGCTGACTGAGGGATCGGCTTTTCCGAGTTGGGAAAATGCCGTTTCTTTTTCGATCCGTCATCCACCCCCGACCTGAAGGTCGGCGGTCCCCCTTCCCCCAAGGGAAGGCGGGACGCTGGCGCGGCTCCTTTCCAATGTCTCTGCAGACAGTTGGATTTAAAAGAAGATAAAGCGCGGCAGCGACGATTCAGCCTTCCCTTGGGGGAAGGGGGACCGCGGCAGCGCAAAGCCGTCGCCGCGGTGGATGAGGGATCGTCAAAAGCAGCTCACGCTTCCGAATTCGGAAAGGGAGGCAAAATGAGCCCGCCGTTGACACGCCGTTTTCATTATTATATAATTAAGCAGACCGATTCGGGGAATATCCCCGCCATTACAGGAGGAATAATACTATGGCATGTTTTCTCGTACCCGCAACCGAGGCGATAATCACCACCATCGCCGCAAAGGTTCTTGAAAAGAAGGAGAGGGAGCAGGACGCCGTGCGCGTTAAGCTTGAGGGCGTGGCCCCCGTTGAGGCGACGAAGCTTCCTTTCTCAAAAAAGCTCAAATGGCTTAACGGCCTGCTTTGGGGCGGCTCCGCGCTGCTTGCGTTCGAGCACGTTTGGCACGGCGAGGTAACGCCGTGGTTCCCCTTCCTCACCGCCGCGGCCGATAAAGCCGACGCCGCCGAGATGCTGCATGAAATGGCAACGGCGGGCGTTTCGATGGCGGTGCTCGTTACGGCGGTATGGCTTGTGATGCTGGGCGTTTCCGCGCTTATTGAAAAGAGGGCGATAAAGCAGGCGGCGCCGGTAAAGATCTGAGGTGGGCGGTATGACGCTTTTGATAACCGTTTTTGCCGCCGTGATCGCCACCGTCGCTTGGTATAAGCACGCGCCGGAAAGCCAAATGAAGCTTGGCATACTCTGCTGGCTGTTTTGGGGCGCCTCGCTGATGTGGCTCGTGGACGCGATATTCGAATACGCCGAGCTGGGAGCGGAGTATTTCACCCCCGCCCCCGCCGATATGCTGAACGACGCCTTCCTCGGCCTCTCCGCAGTGGCGCTGGCGCTTGTGATATGGCTCGTTATACTGCTTATTAAGGATCCCAAGGGCGTTATCAAAAATATGCTGTTTAAAAAGAAGAAATAATGCTTTTCAGGCCACGCCCCGGTCAAGCGATCGGGGCCTTTTTTATGTTTGCCAAAGGCCGCTTTTTGTTGTATAATGTTATGATAGTATTTTTGTGCAAAAGGAAGGCTTTTTGATGAAAAAGACTTGGAAATGGATAATTGCCGCCGTAATAGTGCTGGCCGCCGCGGCGCTGGCGCTTGCCGTGGTGCTGGATCACCGTGCCGACAGGCGCAGCACGGCGAAGGAATACGAGCACAGCATAACCTATTTCTATTCCGACGAAGAAGGCGCGACCCGCTTCCTCGTCGATTCCGCTCTGCTCGACAACAAGATCGCCGGGGCGGTCGACTCCTTCCTCTCCTGCGACGGCTCGGTGGGGCTCGCAAGGGCGGGCACGGGCCTTTACCGCGTGGACAAGGACGGCATAAAGCTCGTCTACCCCGCGGGAGTGGACCGCGCGCTGCTCTCCCCGGACAACGCGCAGGCCGTATTCACCACCGCCACCCAGGTGCATATCTATGACGAGCGCACGGGCGAGCTCGAGGACGTAAAGCCCGAGGGCATATACGGCGTCGCCTCCATCTGCCTCTCGCCCGGCGGCAAGACCGTGGGCTATTCCGTGAAGGCCAAGGACGGCAGGTTCTATTCTTACGCGCACGAAAACGGCTCCTCCCGCCTCATCGCGAGCGACGCATACCTGCTTGCGATAGGCGACGGCGCGGATTTCTTCTATTACGTGCAGCCCGACGACGTCTCGCTCTGGTACAGCTCCGGCCGCAGGCCCAAAAAGATCGGCTCCGATATCTCCAGCTATCTGGAGTTCAACCGCGATCTTACCGAGGTCATATTCGATATGAACGGCGTCACCTACTACAGCGTGAACGGCTCCCCCGCAAAGACGCTCATTAAGGATTCCTCCGTCTATACCACGGTCGCCGAGTGCGAGAGCCATCAGGGCGGCGAGAGCTTCGACGTCGCCGTGAAGGACTGCTCCTCGCTGTTCGGGTGCGTGTTCTACAGCTTCAAGGATTCCTCGACCGACTCCTCCGCCCGCACCATATTCGACCTCTGGTACGTCGACGCGCGCATGGGCGTCACGGAGCTCGTCAAGGGCGCGACCCAGTTCTTCATCACCGACGACGACCGCTCACTCTCCTGCCTCGTGAACAAGGACGTTTATTTCATGGACGTGCGCGATCCCTCCACACGCGAGCGCGTCTGCACCAACACATATTCCTATAACATGACCGGCGACGGGCAAAAATACTTCTGCGTGGGCTACGATCTGAGCCTTTACAGCGTCACCCCCCATTCCCAGCCCGTCCGGATAGATTCCAACGTCCTCTACTCCACCCTTACCGCCGACGGGCGCTGTCTCTATCTTGCCGACGCATCGAGCGGCGTCGGCGTGCTCCGCTCCGTCAAGGATCCCGACGTCAAGATAACCGTTTCCGGCGGCGTGCGCCATATGGAGACCATGCCCCGCCTTTGCTGCTACTATACCGATTACTACAGGGACGAATACGGCAAGACCGTCTATGACGTATTCACCTCCGAGGACGGCGTGAGCTTTACGAAGACCGTTACCGCCGTTCCCGTAAACACCGACGCCTCAAGCGACGGAAACTGATTCAAAAGGAGATCTGTAATGAATATGAAGCGCATTATTGCGGCGGCCGCCCTTCTGGCGGTGCTTTCCTCCCTTTTCTGCCTCGCCGGCTGTGTCAAGCCCGCCGAGGTCGGCGCCAAGCTTTCCGACAACATCGCCCGCCTCTGGTTCCCCGGGGAGCGCGAGTCCCGCTTCGTGCTGAACTCGCAGCCCATTGAGGGCTCCGTAACGGGTCAGGCCTTCCTCGATCCCGCGTCAAACGGCAGGACGGCGATAGCGTGGGTGGACGTGACCCCCTATTTCGTTTCCGAAAAGGGCGTCGACAAGCTGACCGACGCCACCTCCGCCGCGATAATCAGCTTCGACGGCTCCTGCGCCGTCTATCAGGCGGGCGAGCAGCTCATGCTCTTCTCCGCCGAGACCCGCTCCGCCTCCGTAATAGCCGAGGGCGTCGCTTCCGTGCAGCAGATCTCCGTCTCCCCCGCGAGCAAGGCCGTCGCCTTCACCGCGCAGTTCTCGGATTCCGGCGCGGAAAGGCGCTCGATGATCTATAAGGACGGCTCCCTCACCCCGATACTCGAGGGCAAGGACGCCATAGTTATGGCCGTTTCCGACGACGCCTCGCTCTGCTATTATTATGACTTCGGCGAAGCGACCGTTTACGCCGAGCAGAACGGCGAAAAGACCGTCGTCACGACTAAGCCCTCCCTGAAGACGAATTTCAATTTCACGCGCGATCTTTCCGAGGTCGCCTTCTGCGATTCCGAGGACGTCAATCACCTCTTCCGCCTTTCCGACAAGCAGACCTTCGATCTGGGCGAGGGCTTCCAGTACACCCTCAAGACCGATATCTACAGCGTCTCGGCGACCAACGTCATAACCTACATAAACGACGTCGACTCCTTTGAAAACGGCCTCTGGCTCAAGCGCGACACCATCGACGGCGTCCGCGTCTACGCCGTAGGTCTCATAAACGGCAAGGGCGAGCTCAACTGGCTCGCGGAGCACGTCGGCTCCTATGCCTCGACCAACGACGGCAAGCGCGTATTGTCGCTCGGCGGGGGCAAGCTCGTCTCCACGGACATGAAGGGCAAGTCCCGCGAGCTCGCCGCGGACGTCGCCTCCTTCGCGATCACCGACGACGGCTCCTTCACCTACTATATCAGCAGCGCCGGCACCCTCTTCGGCATAGAGGGCAAGGGCAAGCCCGTGAAGCTCGCCTCCAACGCCTCCTCCGTCAAGGTCTCGGGCGGCGTATGCTTCTGCCTGACCGACGTCACGGGCGAGGGCGACGCCGCGTGCGGCACGCTCAAGACCTTCCGCGGGCTCGAAGCCTCCGTGGATATCGCCAAAAACGTCTCGAGCTTCGACAGGCGCAACGGGCACGTGATAGTCTACGTCCTCCCCGAGGACGGGAGCGGCAAGCCCATAGTCGAAACCGCGGAGGACGGCGCCGTGCTTCTTAACGCATGGTTCACCTGCGACGGCAGCGACATGAAGCTCCTCGGCGAAAAGGTCGAGAAATAATAAGCCGTAAAGCATTCGGCGGCCGGGATATTGTTCCAGCCGCCTTTTTTTCAAAAAAACGTAAGGTCCCTCCCCTTTTCCCGTCTTATTAAGTGAAGGATCCTTTATCAAGGAGTTATGACCATGGACGACGGCAGAATAATCGAGCTGTATTTCGCAAGGGATGTGCGCGCGATAACCGAGTCGGACGCCAAGTACGGCGCTTACTGCTTTACCGCGGCGAACAATATCCTTTCGAGCCGCGAGGACTCGGAGGAATGCGTGAACGACACCTGGCTGCGCGCATGGAACGCCATTCCCCCCAAGCGGCCGCAGGTCTTGAAGCTGTTCCTCGTGCGGATAACGCGCAATCTCTCGCTCGACCGTCTGGGATCGCTTCGGGCAAAGAAGCGCGGCGGCGGCGAAGCGGCGCTCGCAATAGAGGAATTGGGCGAATGCGCCGCGGGGACGGCCGACGTTTTCGGAGAGGTGATGGAGCGGGAGGTCTCGCGCCTCATCCGCGGCTTCGTGCACTCCCTTCCCGAGACCGACCGCGCGGTATTCGTCCGCAGATACTTCTTCGTCGAAAGCGTCAAGGTCATAGCCCAAAGGTACGGCATGAGCGAGGGCAGCGTTATGACGCGCCTCAGCCGCACCCGCAAAAAACTCAAGGAGCTGCTTAACAAGGAGTTGAACGAAAATGACGGGAAATGAACTGCTTCGCAAAATGAACGATATAGAGGACTCCGATATAGAGCTTTCGGAGACCCTTGCAAAAAGGAGACGCGGCCTGACCCGCTGGCTTTCCGCCGCGGCGGCGGCGCTGGTGCTGGGAGCTGGTATTTTCGCGGCAAGCCGGCTTTGGAAGGACCCCGGCTATCAGCACGACGTCTCTGCTCCGACGCCCGCACCGACCCAGATCGCGCCTCAGGCCACGGCCGAACCCCCGGAGACGACCGCCGCGCCCTACGAGACCGCCTACGCCATGCCCACGCAGGATACGCCCATGCAGGTGATATTCAACGGCATTGAGGAATACCGCGATTTTGCCGCCTCGCCGGAGCTCGACGACGATGCGTTCCGGGAATTCATCGAAAGCCGCAGCTATGATATGAACGGCGTGAACACCCGGCAGGACGTAAATAACGTGCTTGAAGTCATGGACTCCGTGCCCATGCCGCAGATCGCCGGCTTCCCCTTCTGGCGGTCGAACTTGCGTCTTGATACGGGCGACGTCACGATCGCTTTCAAAGCCGAAGGGGATGAGCGGCACTATATCGGGTTCAACATGAGCGTTTCCCAAAGCGACGAGACGGCGGAGGAAAGGGCCGCGGAGGCCGGGCACGGGATCGAGGAGGTATCCGTTGAGGGGCTCCCGGAGCTCAGGTACCTGCTCCGTGCGGAGAGCGGCGACCCCGCAAACCCCAATTCCTATTATTACACCAATATCCGCTCGCACAGGGTGACTATCGTCACAGACCTTGCGGAGGAGGAGCTTTTGAGCATCCTGCAAGGGTGCCGTTACACCGTGATAAGCGAGTACGCCGGGGATTGACGCCCGGGTGATCTGCACCAATGGGGACGGTTCTTTTTGGTGCAAACCAATCAAAAACAATAACGAATGCACCAAAGAGAACCGTCCCCAGTGGTGCAGACGAAGGAGGATACAATGAAACGCATAGCAGCGCTGCTTCTTGTTATGATACTTGCCACGGCCTGCGCCTGTGTCAGCCCCGTGCAGGAAGGCGCACCCGGGCCTACCGCAGGGCCTACCACGGGGCCTACCGCGGGGCCTACCGCGGGGCCTGCAGCCGAGGCGCCGATTTCGTATCTGCTGGCATTCAACGAATACTACACGCCCAATGAGTTCACGGAGGCCGCAGAGTCGGACGGCGATTTTGAGCAATACCGCGAGCGTGCGGGGAATAACTGGATGGGCATTGAAACGCGCGGAGAAGCGCAGGCGATCTGGCGGCTGATAAGCGGGCTGCCCTTCCCCGTAAGCTCCGATTACTTCTGGAGCCAGATGAAGTTTTCCGCGGATGAGGGCCGCAATTTCTACTCCGTCTGTTACAATCTTTACGGCCCGGACTATACCGGCATGAACAGCGGCTATATAGAGTTCGGCGGCGACATCACCGGGCCGGAAAGCCTGCCCGCCGCGCTGGATGAAAGGATATCGCAGAACGAGGCTCACTATTACCCGGTGGATACCGCGGGCCATCCGCACGTAACGAAGCTTTACGGAACCAACGGCGAGTTTGCCGATTTCCTCTATTATTATGCGGAGATAGACGGATCCCCCGTGGGCATCACCACCCGCGGCCTCTCGCGCGAAGGCGCGGAGCAGGCGATACTCTCCTTCGATTTCACCACGCTGCCCCAAGCCGCAGCGGAGGGGTTCTTCCCTCCGGCAAAGAACTGAGAGCGCGGAAACAGAGGGCCGGTCAGCCTGTGCTGACCGGCCCTCTGCGCCAATGTGCACCAAAAAGAACCGTCCCCGTTGGTGCAGGGCCGCCGGTTTTTGCAAAACAAATATATTCTTTCTGCCCTTCAATATCCGCCCGCGTTTTGCGTGTTAATAGGCAGAAGCACCTTATGAAGGGAGGATCGCCCGTGCGCGACGCCGAGATAGTAGCATCGTTCCTTGCCCGTGACGAGCAGGCGATAAGAGAAGCCGAATCAAAATACGGCGCGTTCTGCCGCGCTCTGGCCCGAAACATATTAAAAAGGCCGGAGGACGCTGAGGAGATAGCAAACGACGCTCTCCTTGCCGCATGGCAGAGCATCCCCCCGAAAACGCCGAACAACCTTAAGACCTTCCTCGGGCGCATAGTGCGCGACAAGGCGCTTACCCGGTACCGGGCGCTGAAAGCGCAGAAGCGCGGCGCGGGCTCGCTGGAGCTTTTGACCGAGCTCGAGGACTGCGTCCCCTCCCCCGCAGGCGTCGAGGAGCTTGCGGAGGCGAACGAGCTGACCGGCTTTATAAACGAGTGGCTCGACATGCTCTCCAAGGAGGACGCGGCGCTGTTCGTGAAAAGGTATTGGTACGGCGAATCGGCGGACGAGCTTGCAAAAAAGCTGGGCTGCTCTCCCTTAAAGCTTTCGCAGAGGCTTTACGCACTGCGCAAAAAGCTAAAGGCGTTTCTGGAAAGGAAAGGTGTTTTGATATGAAGAACAGCGAAAAGATGTATGAAGCGATCTCCGGCATCCGCGACGACATAATAGAGAGCGCGGAGGCGCTGGGTTCCCGCAGGAAGGGCCGCTTTGCGTGGATAGGCTATGCCGCGGCGGCCTGCCTCGTGCTGGGCGCTTCGATGTTCGGCCTCTCGCGCCTTGCAAAGAAGCCCGCTGAAGCGCAGGAAGCCGCTCTGCCCACGGAGCAGAGCACGGCTGCCCCCACGGAGGACGCAAGGCGCATAGTTACGGGCGAAAACGGCGGACTCAACGAATTCGTTCCCAGCACGGGCCAAAGGTATCTGCTGCCCGATCTCGAGCAGGCGATACGCGCCTCGGAGAACGACGGCTGCCTTTTCGACGTTGAGGTGCGGATCTGGAATTATGCCGAGGTGGAGGCATACGTTGAGAGCGAGTGGGCGAAGGTGACGGATAAGCAGAACGACCCCGCGATACTGCACTACAACGAAGAGTACGATTACTGGCTGGATAATATCTACGAGCCCACGGAGGCCGATCTTAAGGCGCAGGAGAACGGCAAGGGCCGTGAGGCGGAGTATTTTGCCGCCTACTGGGCGGAGAATTACCCGCAGGAGGAGCAGGATGCCTATTCCGCCGCGATGGAGGCCGCGAAGGAGGCAAGGCGCGCTTATGACGCAAGCACCGCCCCCGAGGCGCTCAAGCCCCTGCGCGACGCGGCCGCGGCAAGGCTTTTGACAAAGCTTGCGGAGGCGGGCTTCGATATAGGTCAGGAGGAGAAGGACGGCGTGATAATCAACTACCTGCACGGCCTTCTCACCCGCGAGCAGATAGAGGGCTTCCCCGTCGGCGACTGCGGCGCGTTCATACTCTGGTACGGATATAACGGCGCGGCGGATGAGTAACGGATTTTGAGCATATGACCCCCCATGGCCCCGAAAGGGGCTTTTTTTCGTTTTTTCAACCTGTTTTTCTCCCCTGCGGCGACCGCGGGGGAGCTTTTTTTGTTCTATACTTTCGGTTGTGGGAAAGCCCGATCGGAGAGCTTGAGAGGGCGTGCCCGCGGGAGGCGCGGATGTATATCGAAATCTTCATTCTCGACAACTTCCTTATGGACCTCCTCATTCTGCGGCTTGCGGCGGCGCTGCTGGAGGTACGCCCCCCGCTGTTCCGGCAGACGGGCGCCGCGCTCATCTCGGCGCTCATCGCCGCCCTCGCCGCATACCGCTTCCCCGCGCTCCTTTCGCCGCTTTTACGCGCGCCGCAGCTCGCGCTCCTCGCCCTGGGCCTGCCCGTAAAGAACCTCCGCGGGTTTTTGAAGACTCTGGGGATAACGCTCCTTTCCACGCTCACCGCGGGAGGCTGTGTCATAGCCGCCGCATTCATTGCGGGAGGCGGAACGGAAGGAGCTTTCGGCTCGGGAGGCATACCGCTCGGAGCGGCGCTTTCGGGGGCCGCCGCGGCCTCTTTTCTCCCGTTGGCCGCGCGGAGGATGCTTATAAAGCGCATACCCAAGGCGCTCGCCGCACGGCTCGTGGTGATCCACGGCGGAATGACCTACACTTTCGCCGCCATGACGGACACCGGCAACCGCCTCCGCGAGCCCTCAAGCGGTCTGCCCGTCGCCGTCGTGCGCTCGGCCGCGCTTTACAAAGCGGCGCGGCTGCCCATACCGACCCTTACCCCGGCGGGGAGCGCGGTGCTCTGGGGCTTCAAACCCGAAGCCGCGTTCGTGAACGGTGTCAGAACGGAGCTCGTGATCGCCGTGACGCGCGAAAAGCTGCCTGCGGAGGCCATAATCCCTCCCGAGGCGGCGCCGGAATACTGATCAACGAAAGGCCTTGCCATGCTCAACAGATTCATAAAGCTCATAATGCGCCTTTACGCCCGCGCTCCCGAGGAGCAGAGCATCAATTATCTGGGTTCGGGCGATTCGCTCCCCCCGCCGCTCGGGAAGGAGGAGGAAGCGGAGGCCATCCGCAGGCTCGACGCGGGCGACGAGCAGGCAAAATCACTGCTCATCGAGCATAATCTGCGGCTCGTCGTCTATATCGCGCGCAAATTCGAGAACACGGGGGTGAACATCGAGGACCTCATCTCGATAGGCGCGATAGGGCTCATTAAAGCCGTGAACACCTACAAAAGCGAGCGCTGCATAAAGCTCGCCACCTATGCCAGCCGGTGCATTGAGAACGAGATACTTATGTACCTGCGCAAGGCGAATCGACTGAAGGCCGAGGTCTCGCTCGACGAGCCGCTGAACGTGGACTGGGACGGGAACGAGCTGCTGCTTTCGGACATACTGGGCACGGACGACGACCTCGTTTCCCGCAATATCGAGGAGGAGATCGACCGCGAGCTCCTGCGGGAGGCGATGAGCCGGCTCGCCCCGCGCGAAAGGCGGATAGTGGAGCTGAGATTCGGCATAGGCGGGGGCCGCGAATACACGCAGAAGGAGGTGGCGGATATCCTCGGCATCTCCCAGAGCTATATCTCCCGCCTTGAGAAGCGGATAATGAAACAGCTCCATAAGGAGCTGCTGGAGATGCAGTGAGCCTTT
>CAMZFO010000008.1 GCA_947306125.1 uncultured Clostridia bacterium
ACTACCTTCCTTATATGCAGTATTCGGGGCTCGATCCTCTGGAGGATCTGACCTCGCTCGAGAGCTTTCAGGATTGGCTCGTCGACATCCTTTCGGACGATCTGGTGACGAGGCATCAGGCGAAGCTCTCCGGCTTCAAGCTTTCGGAGGAGCAGGAAAAGGAGCTTGCCTCCGAGATAGAGACGGGCATTCAGGGCATATACGACGAGCTCATGAAATACGCCGAGCAGGATTTCGGCGACGATCCCGATATCCCGCTCGAGACTTATTTCGAGGGGCTTGTGAACAGCGAGTCCGAGTATCACACCGGCACGGCAATGAGCTGGGAGGATTATAAGGAGTTCTATGCCGAGGAGACGCGCACGGCCTATATCGTGAACGCCTACCGCGAGCACGTCTGCGACGAATTCCGCCCGACGGAGGAATATGTTAAGAGCTGGTATGACGCCTCCCATGAAAACGACAAGGCCAACTATGCAGAGGCGCCCGAAAAGTATAAGGCCGACGAGGAAAACTACGAGCGCTCGTTCGGCGAGGAGGGCGTATTCCCGGTGACTTACGTCCCCGCCGGCTATTCGCGCATGATGCATATAGTCGTCGATCCGCACGGCGAGCTGCCAGAGGAGCATAAGGCGAGCATAACACGCATGGAGGAGCTTTACGGCAGGTTCTCGGAGCTCGCCTTCGAGGACGCGCTGAACGGGACGGACGGGCACGCGGCGGAGATAGAGAAGATACTTGCCGAATACAAGGAGCTCAAATCCGCCACGGACGAGCAGTACGAGGAGTATCTCTCCGAAGCCCGCCAGAGGATAGAAGCCGCCTATTCGGAGCTGCGCTCGGGCAAGGCTTTTGTGGACGTCATGCTCCGCTATACCGAGGACAGGCGCGTGGTCGGCGAGGACGGCGCTCCCGCCTGCGAGGCCTTCTGCGAAAAGGGCGAGCTCATAAGCCTCCGCTTCGACAGCATGGAGGATTGGAGCAGGGCGGTAAAGGAGGAGTTCGCAAAGCTCAAGGAGGGCGAGTATTCGAAGCCCTTCATGGACGGCGGCAGCTTCCACATCGTGTATTACGCCTCCGACGAGCCCGCGGGCGACGTGCCGCTCGAAAGCATTCGCGGCGAGATAGAGCAGCTCTGCGCGGAAAGCGTCAGGGATTCGCAGTGGGAAGCCTTGCTCGACGAATGGAAGCGCGATCCCGATCTTAAGATCGAGACGGATATAATAAGGACAGTGGGTCTTAAGGACCTGGATAAGGAATGAATATGAGGCTGGACAAATACTTAAAGGTTTCAAGGATAATCAAGAGGCGCACCGTTGCGAACGAGGCTTGCTCCGCGGGCCGAGTGACGATAAACGATAAGGTCGCCAAGCCCTCGACCGAGGTCAAGGAGGGCGATATCATCTCCATCAGGCTCGGAGCGAAGCTCTTCACCGCCGAGATCGTTTCCGTGCGCGAATACGCGACCAAGGAGGCGGCGGACGAGATGTACAGGGTGCTTTCCAACGAGTGAATATGAATAAGACCGTATGCGCGATACTGCTCGCAGCGGGCAGCTCGCTTCGAATGGGCGCCGATGAAAACGGGGCCGCTATAAACAAAATGCTCCTCGATATAAGCGGGGCCGATCCCATCTCGCGCTGTGCCGCCGCGTTTGACGGCCTCGTTCAGGAGATGGTGATAGTCGTATCCGAAGCCACGAGGGAGACCGCGGAGCGCGCCGCCCGGCTTTCGCGCGTTCCCGTGAGGATAGTGCCCGGCGGCGCAAGGCGGCAGGATTCCGTTTTGAACGGTATAAGCGCGACCGGATGCGACATAGTGGCGATACACGACTGCGCGCGCTGTATGGTGACCGGGAAGGTCATTAGCGCCGCGATCAAAAGCGCCGCGGAATGCGGGAGCGGAGCCGCCGCGGTAAGGGTGAGGGACACCATACGCCGAGCGGAGACGGGGGAGACCGTCGACCGTGAAGGGCTCGTGCTCATGCAGACCCCCCAGTGCTTCGACAGGAGCATGCTGCTCGATGCATACGCCAAGGCGGAAGGGACGTTCACCGACGACGCGGCGGTCTGGCGCGAATGCTATGGATCCATAGCGCTGACCGAAGGGAGCGCCGCAAATCAGAAGCTCACCGAATACGGGGACATAGCTTTTTTCAGGAGATACACGGGAGGCAGCCGCATGAGGATAGGCATTGGAGAGGATACGCACAGGCTGACCGAGGGGCGGAAGCTCATATTGGGAGGCGTCGAAATTCCATTCGGGCTCGGCCTTCTGGGGCATTCTGACGCCGACGCGCTCATCCACGCCGTGATAGACGCCATGCTCGGTGCCGCCGCGCTGGGCGACATAGGCAGGCATTTTCCGGATAAGGACCCGCAGTATAAGGACATCTCAAGCCTCGTGCTGCTGAAAAAAACGGGAGAAATGCTTGAAAAAAACGGCTATGCGGTATCCAACGTCGACGCCGTTGTCACCGCACAGCAGCCCAAGCTCGCACCTTATATAGACGAAATGAGGAAAAACATAGCCGACGCGCTTCCGCACGCCGGCATAGAAAACGTAAGCGTCAAGGCCACCACCCCCGAGGGGCTGGGGCCGGAGGGCAATCTGGAGAGCATCACCGCAAGGGCCGTCGCCTGCATAATGCCTCTCTGACGCAAATAGATCAGTTCTGTTCGGGCTGTTCGGGCTGCTCCGCTTCCGCGGCGGGGCAGTCGTTTTTGCATTCCTCGCAGCTGCATCCGGAAGCCTCGGCACAGCAGGGCGTATCCCCGAAGCGCTCGCCGGCCTTGTTGGTAAGCTCGCGGAAGGGGAAGGTCTTGACCTCGAAAGTGCCGTCCGAAAGCTGTACTTTAACGGCTGTGGTCTCGCTGATGACGTTGTTGTCGAGCACGACGCCGAGGCCGTCGGGAGTGACCACTTCCTTGCCGACCTTGGGCATTATCTTGTGCATGGATTCATAGCCCGCCTGCTCGAATTTCAAACAGCACATAAGCCTGCCGCAGATGCCGGATATTTTGGTCTGGTTGAGAGAAAGGTTCTGCTCCTTCGCCATTTTGATCGAGACGGGAATGAAATCGGTCAAAAAGGACGAACAGCAGATGGGCCTGCCGCATACGCCCAAGCCGCCCAGCATCTTCGCCTCGTCGCGGACGCCGATCTGCCTGAGCTCGATGCGGGTCTTGAAAATGCCGGCGAGATCCTTAACGAGCTCGCGGAAATCCACCCTGCCGTCCGCGGTGAAATAGAACATTATCTTGGAGCCGTTGAAGGCGTACTCGACCTCGACGAGCTTCATAACGAGCCCGTGCTCCTCTATCTTGCGCTGGCAGACGGCGTAAGCGTCCCTTTCCTTTTCCTTGTAAATACGCCTCTGCTCGTGATCCTCGGGCGTTGCCACACGGATAACGGGCTTGAGCTGCGATACTATCTGCTCCTCAGGCACGTTGTGCGGGGTCTCGCACACGTCGCCGAAAACTATTCCGCGCGCGGTCTCGACGATAACGCCGTCGCCGAGCTTTATTTCAAGCTCCAGAGGATCGAAATAATAGACCTTACCGCCCTCCTTGAAGCGCACACCAACGACTTTGCTCATATAATCACTCCCGATCAGATTTGCTTTTTGTTTACTGCCGGACGCTTCGCGCCGATCAATGCGACTCCCGCGAGCAGCCTGTCGAAGCAGGCGCCGCCTCCCGCATTGGTGCCGAGACGCTCGGCGTTGTCCGTCAACTTATCTATGATACAACCAATTTCCCCGATTGTAAAGCGTGAACATGATTTTTTAAGCTTTTCGGCGATATCGGGGTTGTATTCGGCAGGAGAGCCGCACTTGATGCGAAGCATATCGTGGCATACGAG
This sequence comes from uncultured Clostridia bacterium, assembly GCA_947306125.1. Classification (GTDB taxonomy): domain Bacteria; phylum Bacillota; class Clostridia; order Christensenellales; family CAG-138; genus UBA3857. The sequence goes on from CAMZFO010000008.1 coordinate 3,865, forward strand.
CAGCAGCATCTCGTTGGCTTCCATGAAATCGCCACGGTCACGCTTCGTGCGCGACCATTTGAGATCAGGCGCTCCGTCAAGAGCGGAGAGAAATGCGGCGACGGCTTCTTCGCGCAGCGTGCGGAAGCCCTCGTCCTCATAGAGCCTCAGCGCCCTTGCCGTGACCCCGCCGCTCATTACCGCGTATTTCCTCGCTTCGCGCTCGCTTGCGCCATGCTCCATAAGCGTGAATTCCGCCTCGCCGGGATCCTGCGCGGGGCATCTTACTATCATGCACCTCGATCTTATGGTGGGCAGTATGCCGTATTCGTTCCCGGTCAGAATAAAATGCGTGTTCTCCGGGGGCTCCTCAAGCACCTTGAGCATGGCGTTCTGCACAATGGGGGAGAGCATATTCGCCGAAAGGAAGACGACGACGCGCCCCATCCTGCCGTAGGTCTCGCGGTAGATCTCCGGACGGGCGGTATCGCGGAACTCTCCGATCGTAACGGAGCCGCTGTATTCAAGGTAATCCGGGTCGTTTATAAGCCTCGCGGCGTCCTTTTTGCCATAGAGCATGAGCGAAGCCAAAGTACGCGCCTCGCCGTCCGTCGTGTCGGGATCGGTCCCGGCAAGAAGGTAAGCGTGGAGCGCGCGCCCCTCGACAATGGAAGCCTCGAGCCTTTTTATCATCTCATTCATGCTTTTCCGATACGACTAAGATCCTTCCGTAAGACATTCCGAATATGGAAGCGCCGCAGGCGGCCTCCTCGAGAAGATAAGCGATAGAGTCCCGGCCTATCCTTTCCCCGGGGAAAAGCGCGGCGACGCCGGGAGGATAGCATCCCACGGCCTGCGCGCAGATCCTTCCCGCGGCGGAGGAGAGGAGCACCGATTCGCTCTCTCCCGTTACGGCGGAGCGTACGCTCATCACCTGCTCGCCGGCGAAAACGGTGCGTTTGTCGAATGCGGGCGCATTCCCCGCGCTGCCGCAGAGCCCGCGCAGGGCGCTTATCAGCCGGTCGTACCATTCGCCGGGATCGGCCGGGGAGGTGATAAGAGTGACGCACTCCCTGTCGGCCATTTCGGGATATACGCGGCATTTTTCAAGCGCCTCGCATATCTCGTAGCCGTTCATGCCGCTCATGCCTATATTGAGTCTCGTGACATCGGCCATGCGGCGTTCGGCGCTTCCGATAAGCTTCAGCCCTTCGACGCCTGCAAGCTTTTCGCGCAGCGCGAGCACACGCGCCGCGTGCGCGTCCCAGTCGGCGGGACGGAGCACGGAGCTTTCTATGGAGAGCATGAACTCATACGAGGGGCTCGTGGATTGGAACATATTGAGCGCGCGCTGCACTTGATCGCGCGTGAAAGGACAGCTTTTGCCCGTCAGCAGCAGCGCGGTCTGCGTAAGCGCGTTGAGGGTCTTATGAGTGCTTATGCACCACATATCTGCGGCGGAGGGCACGGGCGGCAGAACCTCCGAAAACGCGAAATGCGCACCGTGCGCGGCGTCCACGAGGAGCAGCGCTCCGTGAGAATGCGCCGCTTCCGCGATCTCATCGATGGGCGAGACCCACCCGCGATATGTCGGCGAGGTTATGAACACCGCGTCGCAGGGCTGCTTTTCCAGCGCCTCCGCGACCGCCTCGGCGGAGTAAAGCCCGTTTTCATCGGGGAAAAGAGGCACTGCGTACTGCCCCGCAAGCGCGACGCCGTTGATGACCGACTTATGGCAGTTCCTGCCCAAAAGTATCCTCTTTCCGACTCCGACGCCGAAGAGCATCGCAAGATTGCCCGCCGTGGAGCCGTTAACGAGGAAGAACGCGTCCGCAGCCCCGACCGCCTCTGCGCAGAGACGCTCGGATTCGAGTATTGCATCGCCCGGCGCGTGAAGATCGTCCGTTCCGGTTATCTCGGTCACGTCGAGCGGCGAAAGGCGCCCCTTGTGCCCGGGCATATGGAACCTGGCGGGATCCAAGCCGGCATATTCGCTTATGGCGCTGTGGAGCGGGAGCCGGTTCATTTGCCCTCCGTGAGCCCGCGAACGTATGAAAGGAACCGCTCGCTCGGGGTGAAATAGATCCTCGAGGTCTTACCGTCGCGGGTGACGAGCAGGGAGGAGGACTTCTCCTTTTTGCGGGGGCCGAATACGAGCTCCTCGCCGCATTCGGCGGAGGCTCCGGGCTCGAGTATGGCGCTTATCTCGGAGCTGTCTATGACGGCGGCGATCTCGCCCTTGGCGCTCACTATGCGCTCTATAACGACCGTGCCGACGGGATAGGGGTAATCCTCGTGGATGATCTCCTCGTCAAAGCGCGGATCGTATTCGGGCTTGGGCTCCTCGTAAAACACGGTGTAGCGCCAGCCGACAAGACGGAGCCGGTAAACGAGATAGAGTATCCCCGCAAAAACCACTCCGGCGATATACATGGGCAAAGGGGAATCGAACTTCGCCCTCAAAAAGGCGGCGATCGCCCCGGCGATAAAGAATATCGCTATAAGCATTATCAATATGAAAGTGTCGGATCCCGCAGATCCGCGAAGCTTGTCGTCGCTTTCCTGATACATGGCTTTACCTTCCTTGCTTTTTGTTACGGACGCCAGCGGAACCGCTCGAGATCGACCCTGCCGTCCCTGAATTCGACGCCCTCGTCCTCGAGCAGCTTTATCTGCATATTCTCGCCGCCGAAGGCGAAGGCGGGGGAAACTCGCCCGTTCCTGTCGACCACCCTGTGGCAGGGGATCGTTCCGGGCTCGGGATTCACGTGCAGGGCATAGCCCACCACGCGGGACCAGCGCGGGTTCCCCGCGAGCGAGGCTATCTGCCCGTAAGTTGCGACGCGCCCCCTTGGGATCCGCCGCACCTGTTCATAGATCGATTCAAACGTGCTTTTCATTCCGGCTCCGATGGATAACGGATATCAGTTACCCTTTATTTTATCATATCAGACGGCTTATCTCAAGCCCCGCAAAAAGCAAAACCCGGGTCACGGGCAAATAAAGATCCCCGCCTTTTTAAGGCGGGGATGGGGATCTGCTTCGTCGGATCAGGTGAGCAGGTTCTTCTCGGATTCGGGATCGAAGAAGTGCATGACCTTGCCGGAGAAGGTGATGTTGAGCTTCGTGCCCTGCACGAGGGACTCCCTGCGCTCGGTGGAAAGATCCATAGTGGGCACCCTGACGATAAGCCTCGTGCCGTCCTCGGTGTAGACGTGCAGATGGAGCTCGCTGCCCATCATCTCATTGACCTCGAGCGTGACGGGGATGGTGTTGGGGGCTGCCGCATCTGCGAGCGCAATGTGCTCGGGACGGACGCCCAGTATGACCTCGCCGGTACCAGCGCCGGCCTTGGCGAGCATATCGCCCTTTATGCCGTCGACCTCGATCTTCGCGCCGAAAGGGGAGACGAAATACTTGCCGCCCTCGCGGGTGAGCTGAGTGTGCATTATGTTCATCTTGGGAGCGCCTATGAATTCGGCGACGAACAGGTTCTCGGGCATCTCGAACACCTCGGTGGGGGTGCCGACCTGCATGATATAGCCGTCCTTCATTATGACTATGCGGTCGCCAAGTGTCATAGCCTCGGTCTGATCGTGCGTGACGTAGATGAACGTGGTGTCGAGCTTCTGGCGGAGCAGTATGATCTCCGCACGCATCTGGTTCCTGAGCTTGGCGTCCAGATTCGAGAGCGGCTCATCCATGAGGAACACCTTGGAATCACGCACCATTGCGCGGCCTATGGCGACACGCTGACGCTGTCCGCCGGAAAGCGCGCGCGGCTTGCGCATCAGATAGTCGGTGATACCGAGTATCTCCGCCGCATTCGTTACCTTGTTGAAAATGACGTCCTCGGGGAGCTTCTGGAGCCTTAAGGAGAATGCGATGTTATCGTAAACGGTCATGTGGGGATAGAGCGCGTAGTTCTGGAATACCATTGCGATATTCCTGTCCTTGGGCTGCAGATCGTTAACGACCTCGCCGTCTATCTCAACGGTGCCCTCGCTTATATCCTCAAGACCGGCGATCATGCGGAGCGTGGTTGATTTTCCGCAGCCGGAGGGGCCGACGAAAACGACGAACTCCTTATCCTTGATCTCCAGATTGAAGTCCTTGACGGCTACGACTTGATCCGCATTGCGCGTTCCGTCGTTGCTGCCGTATATCTTTTTGACGTTGGTCAATTTTACGCTTGCCATATTATTCTCTCCTTATCTCAATTAGCCTTTGACTGCGCCTCCGGTGACGCCTTCAACGTAGTATTTCTGCAGGCACATGAACAGCACGGTGACCGGGATGGCGACCAGCACGCCGCCTGCGCAGAACATCGTATAGTTGTTCATTATCTGGTCCTGGCTCAGCCATTCATAAAGACCTACGGCAACGTTCTTTCCCGCCGTGGAGCCCATGGAGATGTAGCTTGCGAAAACGTAATCGCCCCAGGGAGCCATGAACGCGGTCAGCACCGTGTAGATAACTATGGGCTTCGCAAGCGGCAGAATTATCCTCCAGAGCACCTGCGCCCTCGTAGCGCCGTCGATCCTCGCCGCCTCGTCGAGCGATTTGGGTATCGTATCGAAGAAGCCCTTCGACACGTAATAGCCCATACCGGAGGAAGCGACGTAAACGAGTATCAGGCCGGGAACGGCGTTGGCCTGGGTCAGACCCAGATCCTTCAATACCCTGTAGAGTATGATCATCGTGAGCATACCGGGGAAGAAGCCCAGTATGAGCATGAACTGCATGAGCGCCTTCCTCATCTTGAAACGGAAGCGCGAAAGCGCGTAGCTCATGCACAGCACTATGACCGTCTGGATCACCGCGGTGCAGAGAGCGATGATGAAGGTGTTAAGGTACCATTTGGAGAAAGCCGTTCCGAACAGTCCGCTGCTCTCGCTGTAGAGCAGGTTCACGTAGTTCTTAAGGCCCCAGGTGTGGGGGATGACGTAACCTACCTGACAGGTCGATTCAACTCGGAAGGACTGAAGCAGAATGAATATGAACGGGATCAGCCAAACGATGCAGATAACAACAAGCAGTATGTAAATGAGGACGTTCGAGACGGTATTCGCCGTGCGAAGGCCCATGTGCCTTTTGGGCATATTGTTTGAATTGCTCATTGGAAATCCTCCTCGTTCTTGACCGAAGGCAGAAGGTTATAGACTACAAGCGCTATAATGCCGACGACGACGAACACCATTATACCTATAACGGAGGCCATGTAGTATTTTGCTTCCTCGCCCATGGTTATCTTGTAAAGCCATGTGATAAGAAGATCGGTGTAGCCGGCGTTGCCCGCCGCAGTGGAAGCCGCCGGATTGGTCGGCCCTCCTCCCGTCAGCAGGTAGATAACGTTGAAGTTGTTCATATTGCCTATGAAGCTCGTCAAAAGATACGGGCCGGTTATGAACAGCATATAGGGAAGCGTTATCTTTTTATACTGCTGCCAGCTGTTTGCACCGTCTATCTTTGCGGATTCGTAAAGATCCGCGGGGATATTCATCAGTATACCTGTTGCGATCAGCATGAGGTAAGGTATGCCGATCCAGATATTGATGAGTATGACAGTGATCCTTGCCCAGGTGGGATCCTCCCAGAAGGGGAGCTCCTGACCGAGCTTGATTATGCCGTGGTCGATAAGGAACAGATTGATAAGACCGTTCTTTGCGAACATCTTGGAAACGTAGAGCAGGGAGATGAACTGCGGGATGGCGATGGTCATAACGAGTATCGTGCGCCATACCTTCTTCAGCTTGATGCCCTTCTTGTTGATCGCCATAGCGACGAGCATTCCGAGGAAGTAGTTCGAGAAGGTCGCAAATACGGCCCATATGAGCGTCCACGTGAGTATCTCGCCGAAGGTGGCGGAATAGGTGTTGGAGCCGTTCGACCAGGAGAGCAGCTCCTGGAAGTGCTTCAAGCCCTCCCAATGGAAGAGATTGGCGATGCCGTTATGAGCTCCGTCGTAGCCCGTGAAGGCGACGAGCACCATGAACACTATGGGCATTACGGTGAAAATCAGTATGCCGGTCAGCGGCAGGGCAAGCAGCGTCTTGTGGAACTGATCGTCCACGAGGGACCTCAGGTCGCTCTTGCCGCTCTTGAGCTTCTTGCCGGAGCGAATGATCTCCTCGGCGATCCTGTTCTGCTTGACGTTCTGACGCCAGGTATAGATGAAGGCGATAATGAAGAACATGGTCAGCACGCCGTAAAGGAGTATCTTGAACGAGTTGTCGCCGGGGAGCATCTTTTCAACGGAGATGCCGCCGACGTTCACCCACTCCTTATGCTGGCCGACCTTGCCCAGGGAGGGTAGCATCGAGAGCCAGTAGCCGCCCTGGAATATCATGTAGCCGATGAATACGATCTCAAAGAGAAGGAAGAGTATGCCGCGGAGGATCTGCCCCCTCGCAAGACATCCGAAGCCCATAACGAGGTATGAAAGCTTGGTCTTCCAGTCGCCGTTGATGAAGGTGGTTATGATATCCTTGAATTCATTTCCTATAGAGAGGAAGAACCTCTTTATGCCATCGAATATCTTTTTGAAGAAATCACCGATGGTCGCACGCTTTTCTTCCTTTACCGTGACGCCGCTCTCTTCGACCATACGGTTGAACTGCCGGGCCCTTACAAGCTGAGAGGAGCCGACGGCGAGCAGCACGATCGCGGCTATCAGAAGCATTCCCCCCCATAAAGCAGGCTTGAGCGCGCTGTATCCCGCTTTTACCGAGGCGACTGTAGTGATTATAAACAGCACGGCCAAAACGGCGGCGATGATTCCGAGCACGAGCTTGATCAATGCGGGGGTGATCCTTTTTTTATACATATCGAACCTCCGTTAGTGGAAAGCCTGGATCGGGCACGCAAGTACGCGATCCTTACTAAAAAGCGGCTGGAGCCCTTTGCTCAGGCTCCAACCGCGATCCTGCAGATCAGATCCGGTCAAAGCTTGCGGCTTTAACTAATGGATCGAAAGACTCTGCGTCAGTTTTTCAGTTCTTTACAACGGTGATCTCGTTGTTGGAAAGGTTGCAGGTGACGGTGTAGTTGCCCGCCTCGGCAAAGATGATGTTGTTGTCGCCGTTGCCGGGATCGTCAACGAGCAGATCCTTGCCCTCGGTGACCTGAGCATAACCGCGGTCGGTCTCCCAGGTGCCGGCGGTGACGATACGGCCGCCCATGTAATCGGACTGAGGCACGTCAAGGGTGATGCTGAGCACGCCGTCGGTCTCGGTCATCTTCATGGTCATATCCGCGTTGTCCCAGTTGCACCATGCGCCAACGAAGATATAGCCGGTAAGACCGATAAGAGCGTCGATCTTCTCCTTGTAGTTGTTGAGCGCGGTCTGCAGACCGGCGTCGTCGGTAGCGGCGGCAACGTCGTCGCCGATGACCTTGGCAATGTTCCACCAGGAGCCGTGGATCTGGCCCTGAGGAGTGGCGAATTCCTTCTGCGCCATGACGGCGGAGATAGCGGCGTTGGACTTGACCTCATCCTTGGCAAGGTCAACGAGGTTCGAGGGACCCCAAGCCACGGCGTTGAAGCGCTCGAGCTGGCCGGCTTCACCGGTGAGATACTGAGCGAGCAGGTTCAGAGCGGCGGCCTTGTGAGGATCGGTCTGGGGCTTGACGCCGAGGAGCTTATAGCCCGCGAAGGAGCCCATGTGATAGGTCTTGCCGTCCACGGTGAAGGAGGGCAGCGCAGCGGCGCCCATCTTGTCGCCGAGGATGTCCTTGATGCCGTTGTAAGCCCAGGTGCCGGTGACGACTACGGCCGCGTTCTGCGCGAAGGAGGCGCCGTCGGAGGAGCTGAGGTTGGCGGGGGAGTCAAGGAGCTTCTTCAGACCCTTGCAGGCGATGAGGCCTTCGGGGGAATTGAAGGTGTCGTTTACAGCGGTGAAGTTGCCGTCGGAATCGGTGGTCCACTCGGACTTACAGCCGGTGCCGAAGAAGAAGGAAGCGATGTACCAGGCGGAGGTGTTGGTCTCCATGGCGAAGTACTTGCCCGCGGCTTCGCAGTCGGCGAGGATGTCCTCGAGGCTGCCGATATGCTCTTCGGGAACGACGGACTTATCATAGTACATGAAGTAGCCGTTATCCGCGGTCAGAGGATAGGCGTAGATGTCCTCGCCCATGGTGCAGGCGGCAACGGCGTCGGCGTCGTTGGCTTCCTTAATGGTAGCGGCGGCTTCCGGACCGAGCTTGGAGAGAGCGCCAGCCTGAACGAGCCTGGCGAACTGATCCTGCGCAAAGCAGAAGATGTCGCCGCCGGCGTCGACGTCAACGATCATCTTGGTCGCGGCGTCGCCTTCGCCCTGGGGCTCGACGGTGGCGTTGAACTTGATGCCGTAGGTGTTATTGTTGTTGTAATCCTCGATCTGCTTCTTGGTCAGATCGACGATGTTCTCGGCACACCAAACGGTAATGTCGTAGGTGCCGGCGAGCTCTTTATTCTGCTCTTCCTCATTACCGCTCTTCTTGCAGGCGGCGAAGGCAAGAACCATGACAAGAGCAAGCATGAGAGCTAAAACCTTTTTCATTGTTACATCCTCCTAAATTGATATTAATGAAAAGTTCCCGGGAAAAAACGCGTATACGGGCTCGTTCTGCCCGCAGGCCCGATCTTTCCCGCTAATTAGGATACACCAAAATATATGGATTGTCAACAAATAATTTGCAAGACCATGTAACGTGATACAGTTTATTTTTTTACCGTGAGATTCAGGAACGCATCGTCTATCTTGCCCCATGCGCCGTTGCCTTCGCCCGCGCATTTGACGCGTATGCCCACGGTGAGCTCGTCGCCCTCGCCTATCTCGACGCCTTCTATCAAGGCGCCGTCCCAGTTGTTGTAGCCGGTTATTTTGAGCGGCACGCTCGCGGTCTCCTCGCCGTTTACGAGCATGAAGGCGCGGATATCCGTCTCTCCGCCGTCGCCGCCCATTATGGATATGCCGAATTTATAAGTGCCGGGAGCGGGGGAAGCGACCGTCTGCGAGAGCTCGAAATCGACCGAGCCGCTTGCCGCCGACCAGAAATGCATATGCCAATCGCCCGAAAGCGAATCCGTGGGCTTGTTCTCGACGTAAAGCTGATCCGCTTTGCCGAATTCGACTATGCTCCAGGGCGCGAGCTCGCCGGTCTCGAAGCCGGGATTCTCAAGATAGTTTACCTCCTCGACCTTGACGCGGCACACGGTCGGGAAGCCGCCCGCTTCGCCCTTTATCGTGTAAGTATTCGCGCCGCCCGTGCTCATCGCCTCGAGCTCCGCGTCCGTCGCGTCCCATTTCACGGGTATCGGGCTGCGGCTGTTGTCGGACATTATCGCGTCAACGGTCTCGGGCAGCGCTATGGTCCCGTTCAGATCGCAGGTCAAAAAGGCGTCGCTCACGGCGTCGGCCGAAAGCTCGGTCTCATTCCCGAAGCGCATCAGATTGAATACGCGAAGCGACTCGAGGGGCCTGCCGTCGGGATCGAACATCGCCTGATTGTCCACGGCGCAGCCGCCGTAGTATTTGCCCGCGTCGGCGGGATCGTAGCCCGCGGCGTAGCTCGAAGCCCAGCCGGAGCCGTATTTTTCCCAGAGCTCGTGATTCTTTTCCCATGATTCGGAGCCGACGGAGATCCAAGCGCCCTCCCAGTAAAAGACTCCTATGCCGTTCTTCATGCGGTTCACGACGGCGTCGGTCACGTCGCGCACGCAGTTCGCCTGCCCCTGCACGGTGAAAGGATACGCCTTCGTTATACCGCTCTCGCCGGATATGGTGTTGCCGCTGAAATCGGAATCCTCGTCGGTATAGGCGTAGGAGGTCTCCATCACCATCACCTTTTTGCCGTAGGCGTCGGAAACGGCGTTCAATACCTCGGCGAGATTGTCGAGCGTGCCGTGCCAGTAGGGATAGTAGGATGATGCGAATACGTCGTAATCCACGCCGTACTCGCTGAGCTTTCCCGCGTAATCCATATAGCTCCCGGCCTTTTCGGGGTTGGCGAAATGCAGCGCAACAAGCGCATCCGGGAATACCTCGCGGCAGGCCTTCGAGCCCGCCTGCATCAGAAGCTGAATGTACGACCAGCGCTTTTCGCCGCAGAGCGCTCCGTTCGTCTCGTTGCCTATCTGCACCATGCGCACCTTTACGCCCGCTTTTTTAAGCTGCCTGAGGCAATCCGAAACGTGATCGTGCACGGCTTGGGCTTTCTGCCCGATCTCCATATCCTTCCAGGCCCGCGGCGCCATCTGCTTCCCGGGATCCGCCCAGAAATCGGAAAGGTGGAAGTCTATCAGCATCTCCATGCCGTATCGGGTCGCTCTCCGACCTATTTCGACCGCTTTTTCTATATCGCAGTTGCCTCCGCCGAAGCCGCGGCCGTTTTCGTCGTAGGGATCGTTCCATACCCTGACGCGAACCGTGTTGACGCCGGACTCGGCAAGCGTTTTGAAAACGTCCTGCTCCTCTCCGGAAAAGCCGTAATAGCGCACCCCGCTCTGCTCCTCTGCGATAACGGAGGAGGCGTCCATGCCTAGTATGAAGTCCTCGGGCATATTCCCGACCTTTTTGACGTAAACGCCGCAGCCCTCTATGCGGGAATCGGGTATGGCGTTCTCGACCTTTATGCGCTCCGCGCAGCCGGCGGCTCCGAGCGAGCAGGCGAGCATCAGCGTGACGGCAAGCGCCTTTTTCATTGAATGGATCATATTGCCTCCTTTATCAGTAAAGTGAGAGTAAGCTTTCCGCGACCTCGAACGCGGCTCCGTCGGAGCCCTCGCCGTTGTTGACGTGCACCGAATCCTTGTTAAAACAGATATAGTAGTTTTCGTCCTCGAAGCCGGGAAGGGAGTAGGTGATGAAAGAAGCCGCGGAGCCGTTCCCGGTCTCGGCCGAACGGAGCAGTATGCCGTATACGACGCCGCCGATCGCAATATCCCCTTCGCTCCTTTTTTCATCCAGAGGCAGGAGCTCTTCGGAATAGAGCCTGACCTGGCTTTCGGAGAGTATGTAGATATCCGCGTCGTCGGGGGCTCCGGAGCTGAATATCGCGTCCGAAAACGGGCTGACCTTGACGAATTTGATCCCCTCGGGCTTTTTCGCGTCAAGCGCGAGCCCCAAAGCCCTTTCCTCCATCGCGGGAGCGCCGCAGTATACGAGCACCTTCTTCGCCTTCGCCGCGTCGGTGACGAGCGAGAATATCCATGCCCATATCACGACGGAAAGGAGAAGCACGACGACGTATCTGTGGAGATTCCCGAAGAGCTTTTTAATTATCCTCATTTTCCACCTCGTATGCCGCGATAAAGCCGTAGACGGTATGGACACAGTCCGCCCTTTCGTCGAAGAGCTTCGCCTTTTTATCGTATAAGTGCAGGTCATGGGGCCCGCCCTCGCACTTTACTCTGAACATGGGCACGCCCTTTTTGATCACGGTCTTCTCGTCGGTTAGTTCAAATCTGCCGCATATCCTCTCCCGGGGGCCTTCAAGTATTGCGCTGACGTGCTTTGCGGCGGCGTTCACGGCGTCTATGCCGAATATGCGTATGCTGAGCACGGTCCAGCCCCCTATGACGGAGATGATTATGGCGGCGGGCAGGAGCCTGCCGGAGGTGTAAACGGTGGCCTTCGTGCAGAGGAAAACGCACACGGCGAGCGTCAGCGCGGCTGTGACGGCGGATACCGTGACGAGCGCGAGCTTTTTCTTCCGGAGCGATACGAGCTCCTCTTTGCTGTATAATTCTGCGGTTTTTCTGTCCATGCTTCGATTATAGCATCATTTTTTGATGCGGGCAAGCTAATTTACGGGCCTGATGCTTGACAAAACCGCTGCTTGAATGTACGATTTACCCATAGCAAGCTTGAAACGGAGGAGAGAATATGAAGACGATCGGAAGGATAGCGCTCATACTGCTGGCGGCGCTCATCGCGCTTTCCGCAGGCTGCGCGGGCAATGACGGCAAGAACGGCTCGAACGAATACGCGGTGAAGGACGAAAAGCTCCGGGAAGCCGTCCCGGCGGAGGGGCAGGAGCGGGTATTCTACGAGATATTCGTAGGCTCCTTCTCGGATCACGACGGCGACGGCACGGGCGATCTGCGCGGCATAATAGACCGTATGGATTATCTTAACGACGGCGACCCCGCGTCCGGCAGATCCCTGGGCGTGCAGGGGCTTTGGCTCACGCCGATTTTCCGCTCGTCGTCCTATCACAAATACGACGTCAACGATTACTATACCGTCGATCCCGCGTTCGGCACGGAGGAGGACTTAAAGGAGCTCATATCGCTCTGCCACGAGAGGGGAGTATATCTCATTCTCGATCTTCCCATCAATCATACGGGCAAGCTGAACGACTGGTTCTCCAAATTCGTCGTCGCCCACAGGAGCGGCGATACCGCGAACGAATACTACGATGTTTACACCTGGTATGACGGCGCGAAGGAGGCGGCTCCCGCCGGTCGCGTTTTCGAGAAGATCGCCGGTACGGAGCACTATTACGAATGCAATTTCTCCTCCGATATGCCGGAGCTCAATTTCGATAACGAGCTCGCAAAAAGGCTCGTGCTCGAGGTGGCGGAGCATTATCTGGATATGGGCGTGGACGGCTTCCGCTTCGACGCCGCCAAGTACGTTTTCTTCGGCGATCATAAAAAGAGCGTCGATTTCTGGAAATGGTACATGGGCGAGCTCAGGAGCAAAAAGCCCGACGTATACGCGGTCGCCGAGGTCTGGGACGGGGACGGCATAACGGATATGTATATGGAGACGGTCAACTGCTTCGATTTTGCCATATCCGAAACGAGCGGCCTCATCTCCGAAATAGCGCATAAGGGCGACGCCAACAGGTTCACGGGCTATATAGAGCAGTATTTGAACAAGGTCAAGAGCGTCCGCTCCGAAGCCACGATAACTCCCTTCATCACCAATCACGATATGGACAGGGCGGCGGGCTTCCTGCCCGTCTCCGGCGGCTTCATGCAGATGGCGGCCAATCTTTACATACTGGGTCCCGGCACCCCGTTCATCTATTACGGCGAGGAGCTCGGCGTACGCGGCTCAAGGGGCGGCTCCAATACCGACGCCAACCGGCGCCTTGCCATGCCCTGGGGAGACGAAGATAACGTGAAGGATCCCGCCGGCGCCTCATACGACCAATCGAAGCGGATCGAGAGCACGGCTCTGGATCAGATCGCGGATGAGAACAGCCTCTATACCTACTATAAGAAGCTCATTATGGCAAGGAGCGCCAACCCCGAGATAGCGCGCGGAGAGTACCGCGCGCTGAAGCTTGCCGGCACAAAGGTCGGCGGCTTCACCTCGACCCTTGACGGCAGCACGGTGGTCGTGCTCCATAATCCCTCCGGCTCCTCGCAGACCATCGACCTTTCGGCGCTTCCCGTCTCCGTCTCGGAGCTGCGCGCCGTTATTGGCATGGAGAGCGCGGAGCTTAACGGCAGCGAGCTCAAGCTCGGCGCTCAGACGAGCGTTATTCTGAAATGACCATGGAAACAGAGAAAATTTTAAAAGAATACTATAACGCCGCCGATGAGGACTCGAGGCTCCTTTCGCGTCACGGGAGGATAGAGTATCTTACAACGATGAGATACGTCGAGGCCGAGCTTGCGGGCGACAGGAGCAAGCGCGTGCTCGAGATCGGCGCGGGCACGGGCAGATACAGCCTTCAGCTCGCGCGGGAGGGCTATGGCGTGACCGCGGTCGAGCTCGTGGAGCACAATATAGACGTGTTCAAAAGCCATCTGAAGGGCGGAGAGAACTTGCGGATACTGCAGGGCAACGCGCTGGACCTTTCCATGCTCGGGGACGGCTCCTTCGAGCTCACTCTCCTGCTCGGGCCAATGTATCATCTCTATACATTCGAGGACAAGCTCAGGGCGCTCTCGGAGGCTGTCCGCGTGACCGCTCCCGGCGGCGCTGTAATGGTCGCCTACTGCATGAACGAGGCGACGGTGATACAGTACGCGTTCGGGAAAAACAAGCTTGCCGAAGTCGAGCAAAGCGGTCTTCTCGCCGAGGATTGGCATTGCCTGAGCTCCCCGCGGGAGGTGTTCGATATAGTCCGCACGGAGGATATAGCGGAGCTCGATTCCCATTTTGACGTCGTCCGCGAGAAGCTGGCAGCAACCGACGGCGCGGCGCATTATCTTAAAGGAATGCTTGAAGAAATGGACGAGGAGACATATGGCAGATGGCTCGATTACCATTTTGCCACCTGCGAAAGGCAGGATCTTGTCGGAGCTTCCAACCACACCCTTGACATATTAAGGAAGAATTGAGGACGCAGCTTTGAAAAAGGTTTTTTATAACGGGAAGGTCTATAATGAAAGGGGCGGCGTTACCGCGTTCACGGTCGAGGGCGGCGTTTTCGGCGTCTTGGGCGCGGATGAGGAGGTACTCTCCCTCGTGCGCGACGGGGACGAGGTCATAGACCTTCGCGGCGCTTTCGTATGCCCAGGGTTCAACGACTCGCATATGCACCTTCTGAATCTGGGCCAGACGCTGAGCTTCGCGCCTCTCTCCGCGCATACCGGCAGCCTCGCGGAGGTCAAGGAATGCCTCAAAAACCATCTTGAAAAGAACGGGCTTCCCGCGGGCGCATGGCTCTGCGGCAGGGGATGGAATCAGGATTATTTCTCGGACGAGCGCCGTATGCCGACAAGGCGCGATCTCGACGAGATATCAAGCGATATACCCATACTCATCACCCGCGCATGCGGGCACTGCTGCGTGCTCAATTCAAAGGCGCTCGAGGCGGCGGGGATAACCGCGGATACGGTCTCGCCCGAGGGCGGCACGATAGGCATGGAGGGCGGGGAGCCTGACGGCAGGCTCTTCGATAACGCCATGGAGCTTTTAAACGGCGCGCGCCCCCTGCCGGATAAGGAGGAGCTCAAGGCCATGATCCGCCTTGCCTGCGCCGAGCTGAACCGCTATGGCGTGACCAGCTCGCAGACGGACGATTACTGCGTATTCCGCGAGATACCATGGCAGACCGTAAACGAGGCCTACCGCGAGCTCGAGGCGGAAGGCGCGCTCACGGTCCGCGTTTATGAGCAGTGCAATTTCACGGGCATTGAGGAGCTTCGCGGCTTTATTGAAAGCGGCGAGGCGGGGAAGGGCTCGCGCTTTTTCCGAACAGGCCCGCTCAAACTGCTTGGCGACGGTGCATTGGGCTCGCGTACGGCGCATCTGTCGAAGCCGTATCTCGGCACGGACAGCCGCGGCTTTTCGCTCTTTTCTCCGGAGCATATGAAGGCCATGGTGTCGCTTGCGAACGCCAACGGAATGCAGACGGCGATACACGCCATAGGCGACGCCTGCCTTGACGAGGTTTTGGACGCGATCGAGTCGGCGCTTAAAGAAAACCCCAGAGCCGACCACCGCCACGGCGTTATTCACTGCCAGATCTCGCGCGCGGATCAGCTCGAAAGGATGATCGGGCTGGGCGTGCACGTTTACGCGCAGAGCATATTCCTTGATTATGATAACCACATAGTGAACGAGCTGGTCGATCCGAATGTCGCGGCTACGAGCTATAACTGGAAGACGCTGTTAAAGGGCGGCCTCTCCGTTTCTAACGGCTCCGACTGCCCCGTGGAGGCGCCCGACGTGATGCGCGGCATAGAGTGCGCCGTGACCCGCACGAGCATGGACGGCACAGGCCCCTATCTTCCCGATCAGGCGTTCACTCTTGACGAGGCCATCGACAGCTTCACCGTACGCGGGGCGGAGGCGAGCTTCGAGGAGCATATAAAGGGCAGGATAGAGGAGGGCTTCCTTGCGGATTTCGTGGTTCTCGGCGCGGATCCCTTCGGGACAGAGCCCCGAAAGCTCCACGGGATACCCGTCAAGGCGACCTATCTCGGCGGCAGGCGCGTATTCGGAGAGTGAAGCATGAACGATACTGTGATCCGAAACGCTGTGGATTTTATCCGGGAGCTCTTCCGTAACGAATACAGCGGTCACGACGCCTCGCACACCATGCGCGTATACAGAACGGCTTTGCGGCTCGCGCGGGAGGAAGGCGCGGATGAGTTTACCGTCAGCCTTGCCGCGCTGCTGCATGACGCGGACGACGCGAAGCTTTCGCCGGAGACGACCGGGGAGCTAAAGCGGGCGAGGGATTTCATGCGCTCGCAGGGCGTCGACGGGGCGACCGAGGAGGCCGTCTGCCTGATAATACGGGAGGTCTCGTTCAAGGGGAGTGATTCGGCCAAGCCTTCCACGATAGAGGGCATGTGCGTGCAGGATGCGGACAGGCTCGACGCGATAGGGGCCATCGGCATAGGGCGCGCGTTCGCGTACGGCGGGAGCCGGGGAAGGCCCATGTACGATCCCGATATCAAGCCGCGACCCGACATGAACGCCGAGGAGTATCGCTTGAGCCGCTCCACCACGCTCAATCATTTTTATGAAAAGCTGTTCCTGCTGAAGGACATGATGAATACCAAAAGCGCCCGGGCGGCAGCCGAGCGCAGGGAAAGCTATATGAGGGGCTTTGTTGAAGAGTTTTTGAGCGAATGGGAGGGGAAGGCTTAAGCGGATCTGCGGAAGAGGCTTATGAATTCGCTTTCCGCCGCGCCGGGATCGCGGGGAGCGCAGTCGGGCGCGGTCTTCAATAGTCTGTACTCACTGCCGAGCTCCTCGGGCATCAGCATATGGAATTCATATGAAAGCATCAGGTCGTCTATCTCGAAGACCCGGTGCTTTTCTTCGTCCGTGAGCGGGCGCCCTATGAACTTTTCCCAGACAGCGTCCTGCAGCTTCGATTCGATCTCGATATAGCGGGGAAGCAGCGCCTTTACGGGCCGCGTGACGTCCGAAAGATACGCCTCGCTCGCGTCGTGCAGGAGGCAGCCCAGTATCACCTCCCGCGTTTCTCCGCGCGCCTCCGCCTCCAGTGCGCAGGCGATGGAATGCTGCGCGACGGAATAGAACGACCTGAAATGACCGTTCGCCCTGCAGAGCAGTGAGAGCGAGTGAGCGATATCGAATATGTCTATGAGCGCCTTGTCGGGCTTCGCGGGGTCGAAATGCCTGCCCGATACCGTCGTGATGTAACTCATTCCGTTTCCTTTCCGTTCAGCCTGCCTATGAGCCCTTCGAGCGCGCGCAGCACTTCGTCATACCGGCATTCCGCATACCGCTTCGAGAGCAGGCGCGTGTTGAACTCTATCTGTATGCAGGGTATCCCGCACTTCCTCGATATGAAGGATGAGACCGTAAAGGGATGCACCGAGGCAAACGGCACGTCTATCGTGACGCGGTCAAAGCCCGCGCCTTCAAAGCAGGCCTTGATCTCTTCGGCAAACGAGGGGCGGGCCTCTATGTTTTTGCCGTAGCCCGTGCCTATATCGATCATCTCATCCCGCTCGGGGCTCATCTGATGCAGATCTATCAGGAAGCGGACGCCGTTCCTTTTTACGTATTTTGCGAGCGCCTTTTTGTAACGGCATTTCTCGTCGTAATTCGCGTCGTCGCGGCAGTTCTTCTCCTTATAGATAACGGGGCATCCGACGTCGTCCGCGATCATGTTGACCAGCACTCCGGTCAGGTATTCGCCGTATTTTTTCCTGCCGTTCCTGAACTGCTCCGCGCTGTGCGGGGCGGAGACCATCACGCAGCCCTCGCCCTTGCGTATCACAAAATTCTTCCTGCCAAGCTTGGAGCTGAAAAAAAGCAGGTAATCATCGTATTTGCTCATCTGACGTCTCCGTCTTTCCCATCATGGTCTTCCGCGTATCTCTTCTCCAGATGCGCGTTCAGCAGGTACGTCTTATAATCGTACTCCTCAAACGCCCTTTGCGAATCCGGGTCGCCGTAAGCCCGTACGAGCTCGCCCAAGGTGATCCTTTTCGCCTCGTTCAGCGCGGGGATATCCTCCTCGACGATCCTTCTTATAAGCTCGTTCGTAGGATCGGTCTTGAGATTGCCTATCCGCCATTCGGGACGCATATGCGTGAAATTGAAGAAGAGATCGTTTTCGTTGGAAACGTATATCACTATACGCTCATCTCTGTGAGGCACGAAATGGGAGGCGTCGTCCTTCCATTCCGAAACGAACTCGCTTTCGGCGCGGTGATCGTCAAGGTCGAGGAAGTAAGGCTTCAGCTCCTCCGGAATATGCTCCCTGACGATCCTGATACCGTAGAGCCTGCGGTTCTCTCCGTCGCAGCCTCCCGGGTGAACGAAGAATCTGAACTCTCCGCCCTGCTCCGCGCATCTTTCCTTGAGTCGCAGCTCTTCCGAAAGCCGCAGAAGGCTTATGAGCTCCGATCTGTTCTCCTCGTTTATGAATGCCTGCCAGCGGGGCAGTATGCCGTTTTCGAGCAGTATTTCCGTTGCCCGCAGGAGCTCCCGGAATGCGCCCTTCCTGCCTATATAGCGGTCGGTGGTTTCCTCCATGCCGAAGAAGGTGAGCTGCACGCGGGGCACGCCGACCTCCTTCAGGAATTTAACGTATTCGGGATCGCGGACGAGCCGCCAGAAGCTTGCGAGCTCGAATCTTTCCGGCACGCAGTTGACCGAGAGCCGCTTGTCCCGCTCCCAGCGCGCGCGGTAATCGGCGCAGAAATCGGGCTCTCTCAGCCAGCTGTAGAACTCGATGGCGTCAAAATACGGCCTGAATTTTTCCATTATCCGCTCGTCGGCGTCGGGCGCCATCGGCAGATTCGGCATATGCCCGATCCAGCAGTGCGCGCAGCGGTTGGGACAGCCGTACATATCCGCGCATATCGCAAGAGGTATTTCGCATTTTGCTCCGTTCACGGTATCAAAGCTCCTTGATCATAAGGTATTCGTTGAGCAGTCTGCCGTCTTCAAGGCGGATCGCGCCCGGATGGACCCCGCTGATACGGAAGCCCCGCTTCTCATAGAGCGCCCTCGCGCGGGTGTTGCCCTCCACGAAGGCGAGCTCAAGCTGCGTCACGCGGCCCTGCCTGCGCGCGACGTCCTCCATGAGCGCGAACATGCTGTTCCCGATGCCGAGGCCCCAGTATTTCTTCATCAGCGCTATGGCGACCTCCGCCCTGTGCCCGGTCCTGATCCTGTTATTGAAAACGATCTGGCAGTTTCCGGCTATCTCGCCCTCGACCTCGCAGACGATCATAGCATCCGTGGGGGAGGAATTCATCCTTTCAAATAAAGCCTTTTCGCCCTCGTACGTGTATTTGCCGCATTCTGCGGGCGTGCGGAGCAGGAAATGCGTTTCGCCCGCGGATATGCGCAGGTAATCGAGGACTCCCTGCACGTCCTCCTCACGCGGGCTGCGAAGCACCGCGCGGCGGCCGTCCTTAAGCGTTATGGCTGTGTCTTCAATGATCATTTGCGTCGCTCCTTTTTGTATCCCGGTATTATTCGTATTCCGTCCTTAACGTGAAGTGCTCGGGCAGCGAGAATATTTCTTTTTTCAGGAACACGGGGTAGAAGTATTCGTCCTTGAGCCCGTATATATCGAGCCATTCGAAACCGAGCCTGTGATGCCTTTCGATTATCGTGAACGCATCGCCCTTTTCGGTAAGGCCCGTACCCGAAACGTCGAGCAGGAAATAGATGCATAGCTCGTGGAAATCGAACTTGGTAACGTCCTCCTTGAAAAAGCCCTGATTGAGCCACAGCGGACGGACTATGCGCGGAACTATCCCGAGCTCCTCGCGGATCTCCCGAAGAATGGCCTGCTCCGCCGTCTCGCCCATCTTCACCCTGCCGCCGGGCAGATAATAATAGGGCGAACGCTCGTCGTGCATTGCGAGTATCCTGTTATTATCCAGTATCAACCCGCAGACGCGGTAGTTGAATTTGGCGTTCCCGGCGACGTACGAGACGTTCTCGTGCGAGAGCTCGGCCCATTCCTCGCGCGTCATGAGGTTCGCGTGACCTCTGCGCGTTTCGCCCAGCTTCGGCACGGGTACTTCCTCGGTCGTCCATTGATGCTTGAAGCCCAGCTTTTCCTGTACGCGCTTCGATTTTTCGTTGCCCTCGTAATACCCGCACCAGACCCTTGCAAGCTTCAGCTCGCCGAACGCGTGTGCAAGTAGCCGCTTTGCGGCCTCCGGTACGATGCCCCTTCCCCAATACGGAACGCCGAGCCAGAAGCCCAGCTCCGCCTCGTCGTCCTTTTGAGCAAGGTCGCTGTGGAAACGCAGGCCTATGCTTCCGATGGGAAGCCCCGTTTCATTCAGCACTATGGCGTAGTTCTCGGGCACGGCGAGCACGTCGCGGATTATCGCTCTGCTTTCATCGACGCTCGTGTGCGGGGGCCAGCCCGCCGCGGGGCCGACGCGGGGATCCTTCGCGTATTTATAGCATTCCTCCGCGTCCGATACCTCCCAGGGGCGGAGAATGAGCCTTTCGGTCTCCAGTATCATATCAGCTTCCTTTCCTTCCGGTCGGCTTGAAAAGCCTTGCGCTCCAGAACTCCATGCCGAGCTCCTCGATATAAAAATGCAGTATCGCCTTCCAGTTTTTCGTGGCGGTGCTGAGCATTATAAAATCGGCTTCGCCCGCCGCTTGTTGTTCCGCGTATGCAAAGAGCGCTCTTCCTATGCCCCTGCTCCGGAACTCGGGCTTGACGTAAAGCTCCTCGACCTCGAATACGGGAGTTCCCTCCGCCATTATGGAGGTCGTTGTTTTCGTGTTCTCGATATGCCCGAAGAGGTAGCCTATGATATTCCCGTTTTCCTCGGCTGTGAATATCCTGTTGCCTTCTATATCGCTCCTGCCGTTTTTGCGGTAGCCGTAACAGCTCATTTCCGCTTCCCAATCCGCGGAAAGGGAGATGAGCTCCTCCACAGCGCCGTCCGTCAATTCTATCTCTCTTATCATGTTATCGCCTCCGTCATTTTACGTCCATCCATATCCCGACGTCCCGCATAACGGAGTCGGGTATGCTCCTGTAAAAGCGCTGCGCCTCGTCGTTGCTCGCCGTCAGCGCTATCAGCGTGTCGACCCCGCGTGACTTAAGCTCCCTTTTCAGCTCGCCGAGCAGCGCTTGAGCTATCCCGCAGTGGCGGAAGCTCTTAATAACGCATATCCAATCGAGATACGCCTTCACGGAGCCGTCGAAGCGGGAGGGGATGAGCACGGCGTCTATCCTGCCGACCGCCTGACCGCCGACGTACGCGAGCAGGGATATGGAGTTTTTGAATCTCTCGTCGCGGAAGCTCGCCGTAACGCTTCTCACGTATTCTTCGTCTATCTCCCAGCCCCAGTCGCTCTCCTCCTCGCGCAGGCGCTTTTCAAAGGAGAGCACGTCGGGGATATCCTCCTCGGTGAAGGGCTTAACGCTCACGCGGCCCTTCATGAGCCGCGCATGGAGCTCGTCGCACCAGGCGTCCCATTTCTCGCGGTACTCCTCTGCGGGAATTATGCGCGTAACGAGGTCGGCGGGGGAGAGCACGCCGAGCTTCCTGCATTCCCCGACGCATTCGCGGTACATATCCCAATCGAGCTCATCCTCGTCGGGAACGAGCGGCACGGCTTCAAGCCCCGCTTTAAGCGCCGCGACGGCGCGGGTATGCCCGTCGGTCATAACGGGCGAGCCGTCCAGTATCTTCACCGGTATCGGCTCGAATTTCGAGAGATCATCAGGGTCGAACCATTCCTCGATATCCCTGAGCTTCTTTTCCGAGATATAGAACTGCGAGGGCTGAAGTTCGCTGAGCTTCAATCCGCCTATATCTATCGAGCCTTCATCGGGCCGCTTGGGATCCTCCCCGCACAGGGCGAGCTCTATCCCGAGCGCGCCGTACTTTTGCTGTTCCTCCTTGGAATAATAGGCGTCCATATCGGCGGGATCGGCGGAAAGCGCCTCCTCCTTGGTATAGCCGCATTTTTCAAGCGGCAGAGCCCGGTAAAGCTCGGCAAAGCTTGAAAACCGATAAAGCGCCGTGACCCTCGTTTCAAGCCTTTCGCCCGTTTCCGTGTTGGTGAAAACTATGCTGTCGCCCGTCTTCACCTTCCTGCGCTTTTCGTCGTTAAGCCTCAGTTCTATGGTCTTTTTCCCGCTCGCGATCATTTCAAACGGCTCGGGAAAGAGCTTCATTTCGTGTATCGTTTCATTCATGTCTTTTTGCTGTCCTTTTCTTGAAGCATATAAAGCCGTACTCGCCGTTTCGCGTTCCGCCGCGGCCGAGAAAACGCATATTCGCGCCGGTCGCCAGGGCTTATACCGTGTGCTTAAGATCCGTTTCGCGTTTATAGATATCCTTCATCCATTGCTCAACCGAGGCGTCGTCGGCTTCGTCGAACGTGGTTCCCGGGCTGCGGTCGGACCAGCTCATATCCTCGCCCCAGAACGCGTCGATCAGGGCATACAGGTACGGGAATACCTCCTTCTGCCGGGCGGTAAACGGACGGACCTGCTGATACCCTTTCAAAAACGAAGATAATATGATCTCCTCCTGCCGCCCTTCAAGATCGGCCGGATAATCCATCAGCCGCGCCTCGAAAACGGCCTGCATAACGGCGTCGAAGAAAAGACGGTTGTCGCCGCAGCGGTTGAAATCGAACACCCCCACCGTTCCGTCCTTTGTCCGGTACAGGTTGCAATCGCTTATGTCGCCCTGGACGGCATACTTCGGCTCGTCCGCAAGGGTCCCGACGCGGGATAAAAGCTCCTCGTGCTTCCGAGCGATGCTGTCGTACAAAGCGCCGTTAACGGCGGTCAGCCTTTCCCGCCTTCTTTCAAAAGCGTCGTAGAAGAAAAGATCGTTATCCGACAAAGGATCGAAGAGCACCTCGCTGTCAACGTGGGCGTCTGCGTTCTCTGCGGCGCAGTGCATCTTCGCAAGCAATGCGCCGGTATCCATAGCGGTCGAGGGATCCACCTCCCGTATCTCCCCGTCCATAAAATCCTCCGCCGTCACAACAACGTCATAGCCGTTGATCGTATAGAGCCGCGTATACTTCCCATCGGAGGTATAAGCCTTGGGAGTCTCGATACCGTGCCCGTACAGCATGGCGGCAAAGCGGCTTTGCGCTTCGATGATCTCCTGCGGCGCATCTTCCTCGTTTTTGAAACGCAAAACGAAGGACCGGCCGCCTGTGACGGCTTTAACGATCAGCCTGACCTGTTTGGAGTCCGGTTCGTCCTGTTCGTAGTGATAACGCTGGAGCTCCGTAAACGATATCAGCTCCGCCGGAAGGTCGAAATCGCGAAGGACGACCGCTATATCCTCATTCGTTACAGTAAACACATTAACATCCTTTCTTCATCGCCGATCCGCCCGGGCGATAGATACGACCGTCTTGGAAAAACGGGATCCTCAGCTTCAATACCGCGGGGTTCTCCCGATCCTTTTTCCAAAGCTCTGTCTTTTCTTCAAATCCAAGCGACAGGTACAGTTTTCTTGCCGCATCTATTTCCGGTCATCAATACCACCGTCTCCACGTGCCTTGGGACAATAGCGTGAATAAAAATGCCGTTATCTACGTTGCCCACACGACCCTCGACGTCAGGAATATGCCGTTGACCGGTTAAGCCGGGGTGTTCGAATCGGTATTATGGCTTTGATAAACCGGAATTTAACGCGCTCTGTATTACAGCTTCAACACGGCGACGATTTCGTCGCCATCCATTTCGCCATTTTCAATAAAGCCTAAGGAACGGTATAACTCTCTTGCCATCTCGTTCTCAGGCTCGTAAGAAAGGGAGCAATACTCAGCTTTTCCGCAGGGCCACGTTCTGATAAAGTCGAGAGCCAGTTTTATCGCTTCTCTGCCGTAACCGCGTTTTTGATATCGCTTGTCAATCATCAAACGCCAGAGGGAGTAGTTGTTGACAAGTGACTTTGGGGCTTCAACGTCATCCCAATTTTCATACATCGCAGCCTCGTTAAAACCGATCATCAGGAACCCAACCGGTCTTTTGTCATTATAGATGGCAAATGGAAACGCAGCTGTGGCCGAATCCCGAACACCGTAAGCCTGGACGATACTTACCCAGTTTGCCGCAACGAAGCTTTTCTGAGATTTGAACACCTTCAAATCAACAATTTCCCATATGTTAGTTGAATCGATTTTTTCCAAATGTATCATATCTTTTTCCTCACACAAAGCCCGATTTATCGATGTCCCGACAAACGGGAATTTGTCAGTATCCCTTATAAATCCTTCCCATGCTTCATTTGGAATTCATTT
>CAMZFO010000009.1 GCA_947306125.1 uncultured Clostridia bacterium
AGCCCTTGAAGCTGCTTGATTTAATTCTTTTGTCTAACTTTTTGGGTTCAGATCATTATTAGCGGCTTTTCTATTGTCCCGGATCACAGATCGAAATAGTGCTCGAACTCGGCGGGATGGGGGATATTCTCGATAGCCCTTGCTTCCTTGCGCTTGCGGGCGATCCAGATCTTGATCAGCCTTTCGGGGAACACGCCGCCCCTGGTGAGGTACTCGTGATCCTTTTCGAGTGCGTCGAGAGCTTCCTCGAGAGTGGTGGGCAGAGCGTCGATCTTCGCCTTCTCCTCATCGGAAAGATCGAAGAGGTTGAAATCGTAGGGACCCCAGCCGCAGACGGAAGGATCGATCTCGTTCTGGATGCCGTCAAGACCGGCCATAAGTATGGCGGCGTAGGCGTAATAGGGGTTGCAGGTGCCGTCCGGATTGCGGAGCTCGAAGCGCTTGCTCATGGGAGACTTGGCGTAGGCCGGGATCCTTATGACGGCGGAGCGGTTGGCGGTGGCGTAGCCGATGGTGACGGGAGCCTCATAGCCGGGCACGAGCCTCTTGAAGGAGTTCGTGGAGGGGTTGGTGATGGCGCAGAGGGACTTCGCGTGCTTGAGCAGGCCGCCCATGAAGTTATGAGCGAGCTTGGAGAGCTGAGCGTAACCGTTCTCGTCATAGAACAGGGGCTTGCCGTCCTTGGTGAGAAGCATATGAACGTGCATGCCGTTGCCCGCCTCGCCGAAAATGGGCTTGGGCATAAAAGTGGCGGTGCAGCCTTCCTCGACGGCGGCGTTCTTGATGACGTACTTGGTGACCATGGTATTATCGGCCATCTTTTCAACGTCCGCGAGCTCGACCTCGATCTCGAGCTGACCGGGACCGCCGACCTCGTGGTGATGATACTTGACCTTTACGCCCCAATCCTCCATAAGCATGCACATACGGCTGCGAAGGTTATAATACTTGTCCTGGGGAGCGCCGATATGATAACCGCCCTTATGGGGTATCTGATAGCCGTTTTCGCCGAGACCGGTGTTCCAGTCGGCTTCTTCCGTGTCTATCTCGCACCTTACGCAGTTGGGACGGGACTCAAACTGTATCTGATCGAATACGTGGAACTCGAATTCGGGCCCTATTATCATCTCGTCGGCTACGCCGGTCTCACGCATATACTCGACGGCGCGGCGGATGACGTTGCGGGGGTACTGATCGAAGGGACGGTTCGCGGGACGGTCGATTATCATGGCGTCGCCGCTCATGGTAAGCGTCGCGACCTCGGCAAACGGGTCTACGGCGGCGGTGGAGAGATCGGGTATGAACACCATGTCGCTGTTCTCAACGGGCGCGTAACCGTAGTTGGAGCCGTCGAAGCCGATGCCGTATTTCATGGTGTCCTCGCCGAAACGCTCGGCGGGGATGGTGATATGCCTCCAGCGGCCGTCGATATCGGTCATTTTGAAGTCGACCATTTCGATGTTGTTGTCGATGATGAATTCCTTAGCCTGCTCAATGTTCTTGAACATAATACTCCTCCGGAAAGAATTATTTGGGTTTGGCTCATATATCATTGTGGCAGTGTTTTCAATTAAAGTCAATACCTTTTTTCCAATATATTTAATTGGGGACGCAGGTAAGTGCCCGCGTCCCCTGGATACTTATTGCGCTTTATTCTCCCAATCTATGTCGTCCTCATCTTCCTCGGGCGGCTTTTCATGCACCTTTATCAAAAGGCGCGTCACACGCAGGTTTTGTATCTGCTTGACGGTCACCGTCAGGTTCTCGAAATCAAAGGATTCGCCCTTTGCCGGATAGCCGCCGAGCTGCTCGATGGCCCAGCCGCCGACGGTCGCGTTATCGTCGTCGAAGTCATCGTCGTCGATCTCGAACTCGTCCAGAAGATCGTAGATCCTCATGTCGCCGTCGCACTCGTAGGTGTCGTCGCTTATTTTCACGAGCTCATCCTCGATCTCGTCCGTTTCATCCCATATATCGCCTACGAGCTGCTCCAGAATATCCTCCATGGTAAGCAGACCCATAGTACCGCCGTATTCGTCGGTAACGATGGCAAGATGAAGCTTCTTTTCCCTCAGCTCGCGCAGCGCCTGCGGGAGTATGGTGGTCTTGTGAAGGTAGCAGACGGGAAGCATATGCTCCCTTATGTCGAGCGGAGTATCGTCGGTGATCGCCTTCAATACCTCGTTCAGGTGGATAACGCCGATGATGTTGTCGATCGTGTCCTCGTAAACGGGTATGCGCGAGAAGTTGGAGGAGAGTATGGTGTCGATTATCTCCTGAGGATCGTCGTCGACGTCGACGGCGACCATATCCACTCGCGGAGTGATGATCTCATAGGCGTATATGTCGGGGAACTCAAGCGCCGACTGCAGAAGATCGCTCGTGTGCTCGTCTATGACGCCTTCCTCCTCGACCGTGTCGATTATTTCGGAAAGTTCCTCCTCGGTCACGTTCGAGTCGTCAGTGACCTTGCTTGCCCAAAGCTTCGAGCAGAGCTTAACGATCTTCGATACGAGCCATACGAGGGGGAAGAGGATATAGCCGAGTATCCTGAGGAAAGGCGCCTGCTTCATGGCGTAGCTGTCCGGGTTGCGGCTCGCGACCATCTTGGGAGTGATCTCGCCGAAGATGAGTATCAGCACGGTCATGACGGCGGTCGAAATGACCGCGGCCCAGTTCTCGCTCATGACCTTGGTCTCAACGAGAAGCATTATGAAGAGCTCGGTCGAGATGGCGGAGGAGGCGATGTTGACAAAATTGTTGCCTATAAGTATGGTGCTTAAAAGGTTATCGTATTTGCCGTAGTTGAAGAGGGCGGTCTTTGCACGCCTGTTGTCCTCTTCCTCGGCTATGTGACGCAGACGGTTTTCGTTGAGCGAGGAATAAGCTATCTCCGAGCCGGAGAATACGGCGGAAAACGCAATCAGCACTATGAGCACGGCGATGTAAAGGTAGATCATGCGTCCGCCTCCTTATTAAGCTCGGAGGCTTCGTTGTCGTATTCGTCGAATATCTCGCCGACGAGCTCCTCGAGTATGTCCTCGACGGTGATTATGCCGAGGATATCGCTGCGCTCGCTGACGATGGCTATATGCGTCCTGCTCTTTGAAAGGTCGAGCAGAAGCTCGTCGACCGACATATCCGGGCGGACGAAATAGGGCGTGTCGAGAAGATCGACAAGGTCAAGCTCCTCACGCTGCTTCATGTATTCGCGGAAGAAAGAACGGATGAGCACGACGCCTATAACGTTGCCCTTTGAATTAATGACGGGCAGCCTCGAATGGCTGGTGTCGCGGAGCTGCGCATACTGCTGCTCAACGGGCAAAGACTCGTCGAGCTTTTCAACGCTTTCCCAAGGGGTATAGCAATCCCTGACGGTGCGGCTCGAATACTGGAGCACGTTCACCATGAGCTCCGCCGTCGCGTCCTCCTGCGTATCGTCCTCCTCGCGGTCGTCCTTAAAGGTCTCGATTATGTCCACGAGCTCGTTCTCCGTAACGGAAGGCGCTTCGCCGCCTCTGACGAAGAGCTTGCCCAAAGCTTTGCCGATCCATGAGAACACGGCGGAAAGCGGGGTAAGAACGTTCATGAGCACGTAGAGCGAGCGGCCTATGCTCAGGGAATAGCTTTCATTGCAGGCCTTGGCGTGCGCCTTGGGGATCATCTCGGCAAACAGGAAAACGATCAGAGTGATTATGACCGTGGACGCCGACAGCGCAATGGGAAGATACCGGGTCCCCGCAAAGAGCCGGCGCGTGATAAGCACCGCAAGCGCGGAGCAGCCGATATGCATTATGTTGTTGCCGATAAGAAGTGTTGTGAGCGCCTTGTCGAAATTGTTGAGTATATACATGACGTACTTCGCGCGCTTGTTGCCGTCCTCGGCGTAGGACTTCATCCTGACGCGGTTGACGGAGGCCAATGCTATCTCCGAAGACGCAAAATAGGAACTAATCACAAGGAATAGTACCAAAAGAATTGCATATACGATTATGACCCTGATATCGGAAATGCCGCTTACGGCGGATTTTTGCGTTAAAAGGGTAAGGATATCCGCCCCGTTACGGGCAGAGGATGGCATAACAGATGTCAAACATCGCCATATACTGCCATCATCCATTGATGAGACCAACTCCTCTCAAAAGTTATCTTATTAATTATACAGTAATTAAACGAAGTTTTCAAGTATATTCTCGTATGTATCGCATATAACTCCGTTTTATTGCGCAGGCGTTTGACTTGAAGCCCCATGATATGATAAAATATTAAAAGAAGATAAGGAGCGTGAATATGAGCAGCGCGGCTTTTATAAAAGAAAAAGAAAACAGCACAAGGACACAGCTTGACAATCTCTTCATAACGGGTCATATGCCCGATGCGCCCGAGCTTGCGGTGAAGGCGTATATTTACGGGCTTATGCTTGCGAATTCGCCGGGATGCGCCGAGGATGATATCTGCGCGGTGCTCAAATGCACCGCGGAGGACCTTCGCGCGGCGTTTTCATACTGGGCCGCAGCGGGTATTGTCAGCATAATATCGGACGATCCCTTAAAGGTCAGGTATCTGGACGTGAAGGGGGTCGCTTCGGTCTGCGGCTCCGATCCCGCGAAATACGCCGAGTTCATAGCCAAAGTGCAGGGCGTGCTCGGCACCCGCGTGCTGTCCGGAGCGGAGCTTGCCAAGGTCTATGATTGGATAGAGGTGTTTGGCTTCGAGCAGGAGGCCGCGGTCGAGATAATTCGTCATTGCCTCGACAAAAAGGGCGCGAGGACGAGCATATCCTATATGGACGCCGTTGCGAGGACTCTCGCTTCCTCGAGCGAGCTGACGCTTGACGCGGTAAACGAGCATTTCCGCAGGGAGGAGCTGCTGACTTCGGGAGCCGCGAACATTCTCCGCCGATGGAACAAGAGGACGGCGCCGACAGAGGATCAGATAGCGCTTTATGAAAAATGGACTAAAGCCTGGGGGTTTGACGATCAGAGCATAGACGCGGCGCTCGTTCAGATGACCGCCGCTGAAAAGCCAAGCTTTGCGTATCTTGACGGGATACTGGACGAATGGCGGAAGAAGGGCTGTATCAGCCATGAGAAGATAATCGAGATGCAGCGTAGGAGCGATCTTGAAGCCGAGCTTGCGAGGCAAGCCTTCCAAAGGGCAGGCATAAAGCGCCGCCCGAGCTCGGAGGACAGGCGGATAATAGGCGAGTGGAATTCGGAAAGAGGCATGAGCGCGGAGCTCATACTCTATGCCGCCGAGCGCTCCAAGCTCGAAGCAAAGCCCTTCGCGGCCATGAAGAGGATAATAGAGGAGATAGGCGCGGAGGGCATATCGTCCGTCGGCGCGGCAAGGCAGTTTTTGGAGTCGCCGGGATACGCTTCGAAGAATAAGAGGAGCGGCGGCAAAAACAGCCGGGCGCTAAATTATATTAAGGGCATATCGTATTCCGACGAAGAGCTGAAAAAGCTCGGGATAAGCATGGGAGAGGAGTTCTATAATGATGATGACGAGTAAGGGTATCGCTTTCAGCCGCGCGGCGGAGGCGGAGCTTTCGGCGCGCCGTCTGCGCTCGGAAAGGGAAACGAAGGCCCGCCGAAGCAAGGTGCGTGGGGAATACCCCGCGATAAAGTCGATACTCGATGAGATCACGGATATAGGCATAGAATTTGCGGATAAGATGATCGCCTCGCCCCGGGACGCCGACGCGCTCCAAACGCTTGCATCAGGCCTTATAGAAAAAAAGAAGACCGAGCTTGCGGAAGCGCTCGTTTCAAACGGGTTTCCGGCGGATTATCTCGAGCCTGTATACGTCTGCCCGGTATGCCGCGACACGGGCAAGGACGGCTTCGAGATATGCGCGTGCATAAAGCAGCTCGCGATAGAAAACATGTTCAGCGGCTCCGGGCTCAACGGCGGCGAGACCTTCGAGACGTTCAGGCACGATCTCATCTCCGATCCCCGTGAGAGCAAGGCGCTCGAGAGGATCTATGCATATTGCCTCTCATATGCAGACCGATTCCCCGAAAACGAGCTTCCGGATATACTGCTCATGGGCGCGCCCGGCGTGGGCAAGACCTTCCTGCTCAACTGTATTGGCGCAAGGGTATTGAACAACGGCCATTCGGTACTCAAGATCACCGCGAACAGGCTCGTGAACTCCGTGCTGGACAGCATAAGGGACAGGGAGACGGAGAGGCCCGATTTCATCTCGCCCGAGCTATTGATGATAGACGATCTGGGAGCAGAGCCCATGATCGCCAACGTCACGCTAGAGACGCTTCTATCCATAATCTGCGAGCGCCAGGATCAGCGCCGGGCGACTCTTATCGCGACCAACAAGACCATTGAAGACCTTGCCGACGAATACGGCGGGAGGATAGTTTCCCGCATCATTTCTCCCAGAAACGTGAAGGTCATCAGGATGACCACTCCGAGCATCAGGATAATGAAATTCTGATTCTATTTTCACGATTCCTCCGCATATAGTAGACCGAATCAACGGGTGGAGGAATGACGATGAAGATATTTGTTATCACGAAAAAAACTCTTTTGCTTATCGCGGCTGTGATACTCGGTATCACAGCCTTTGCCGTCGTACTCATAACCGCTTCCATGCGTGAAAAGCGCGGAGGAAAGTCGCAAGATACCTCGGCGCAGCTGAAGCCGACGGAGCAGACGGCGCAGAACGCGGAGCTTGCCGAAAAGGATCCGTCGCCGTATGCGGAGGAATATGAAGCGGAAGTGCTGGCGGGCTTTATGAAGGAACTTCCGGTCTACTCTGTCGAGAGGAACGATAAAAAGATAGCGCTGACCATCGACGCCGCGTGGGATGACGACAAGACCCCGTTCATACTCGAAACGCTTGAAAGGTACAACGTAAAAGCGACCTTCTTCCTGTGCGGAGTATGGGTAAAGGCATATCCCGAGCAGGTGAAGGCGATACACGCCGCGGGGCACGCGATAGGCAATCACAGCCTGACTCATCCGCATATGTCGAAGCAGACGGAGGATCAGATAAAGAAGGAGATCTCGGAGCTTGACGACGAGATAGAGCGGATAACGGGGGAGAGGACGACGCTTTTCCGCGCTCCTTTCGGCGAATACAACGACCGGGTGATACTGACCGTGCGGTCTACCGGGCACGAGCCCATACAGTGGGATATCGACACGATAGATTGGAAGCCCGAGCGCAGCTCGCAGACGATACTCGATACAGTTCTTCCCAAATTGAAGGACGGGAGCATAATCCTCTGCCATAATAACGGCTATAAGATAGAGGAGTATCTGCCGACGCTTATCGAAACGGCGCAGGCGAACGGCTTTGAATTCGTGACGGTGAACGAGCTCCTTCTGCAGGGAGAAACCATGATAGACGTGAACGGAGTGCAGAAGAGTAAATAAAAAAGAGGAGCATGGAAACCATGCTCCTCAGAGCTTTTTGGATCAAAGAAGCGCCTCGGCAAAATCCCTCGCGTCGAAGGGCTGCAGATCGTCGATGCTCTCGCCGACGCCCACGAAGCGTATCGGAAGCCCGAGCTCCTTTTTGACCGCGACGACAACTCCGCCCTTTGCGGTGCCGTCGAGCTTGGTGAGTATTATGCCCGTGAGGCCGCAGCTCTCGCCGAAGGCCTTCGCCTGTGCTATGGCGTTCTGCCCGGTGGTTGCGTCGAGCACGAGGAGCACCTCAACATGCGCGGAGGGCAGCTCGCGGTCGATGACGCGGCGGATCTTGGCAAGCTCGTTCATCAGGTTCTTCTTGTTATGCAGCCTGCCCGCAGTATCGCAAATGAGAAGA
This sequence comes from uncultured Clostridia bacterium, assembly GCA_947306125.1. Lineage (GTDB taxonomy): Bacteria > Bacillota > Clostridia > Christensenellales > CAG-138 > UBA3857. Next base: position 7,796 of record CAMZFO010000009.1, read on the forward strand.
TCGTATTTCTTGGATTTATAGGATGCTATCGCGTCGAACACGACCGCTGCGGGATCGGCGCCCTCGCCGTGCTTTATGATGGGCACGTCCGCGCGCTCCGCCCAAACGGTGAGCTGCTCTGCGGCGGCGGCGCGGAAGGTATCGGCGGCGGCGAGCATGGGACGCCAACCCTCGGCCTTATACATGGCGGCGAGCTTGCCTATAGAGGTGGTCTTGCCGACTCCGTTAACGCCGACTATGAGTATGACGTTATCCACGTTCTCCACGAGGAAGGGCTCGTTAGTGCCCATATGCTCCTCGAGTATGCCGACGAGCGCTTCCTTGGCGGCGCCCCTTTCGGATATCTTATCGCTCTTGATGACCGTGCGGAGCTTTTCGAGTATCTCCTCGGTGGTCTCGTAGCCGCAGTCCGCCATTATAAGACCGTCCTCGAGCTCCTCGTAGAATTCGTCGTTGATCTTTTCGGCGGAGTTGCCGAATATCATTCCCAAGATACTGCCCCTGGTCTTTTCAAGCCCCTGCTTGAGCTTGGCGAAGAGGCCGGGTTTCTTTTCCTTTTTTGCTTTTTCCATTTTTGCTCCTTTCTCAGGCGGTCGCGGTCTCTTCCCCGAATCTTGCGGAGATGAGCGACGATACGCCCTTTTCCTCCATGGATACTCCGTAGAGCGAATCACAGACGGCCATGGCGCCCTTTCTGTGGGTGATTATGATGAACTGCGTGTCGACGGAGTAATTCTTGAGATACTCCGCGAAATTGTCCACGTTAGCCTCGTCGAGAGAGGTGTCTATCTCGTCCAGTATGCAGAACGCGGCGGGCTTAAGCTTGAGTATGGCAAAGAGCAGGGCGATAGCGGTAAGCGCCTGCTCGCCGCCGGACAGCAGCGACAGAAGCTGGAGCTTCTTTCCCGGAGGCTGCGCGATAATGTCTATATCGCAGTTCAGTATGTCCGATTCGTCGGAAAGCACGAGCTCCGCTTTGCCGCCGTGGAAAAGCTCCGTGAAAGTCGCGGAGAAATTCTCCCTGATCTGCTTGAACTGACCGGCAAATTCCTTTTCCATGGTATTCGTCAGCCGCTTTATGATCTCGATAAGGTCCGTCTCCGCCTGCTTTAAGTCGTCGCACTGCGTCTTGAGCTGCTCGTGACGCTCTATGACGTTCCTGTAATCCTCGACCGAGGCCGTGTTGACTTCGCCGAGGCCGCGTATCTCGGCTCTCAACTCGTCTGCTCTTACGTGCGAGGCCGTCACCTGAATGGGACGCCTGTACTGCAGAGCATTCTCATATGTGAGCTCGTAATCGTTCCAGATGCGGGAGGAGAGGTTGTCAAGCTCGAGCTGGAGCCTGTTAAGGTTGAGCTCGTATTTATGCAGACGCTCGCGCATTTCGTTGAGCTCGGCGTTGTCCTGCTCGCGCCTCTCGCGCAGCTCGTCCACGAAGCGAAGCTTTACGGCAAGCTCCTCCTCGAGTGAATGCATCTCGTCGGTCAGCGCGTCGACCTCGGTGCGCTCGCTCGTGATGCCCGTGGTCATGGACTTGAGCTCGCCGCGGCAGGAAGCGATCTCCCGCGCAAGCTCGGCGGCGGTCTCCGAATTGTTTTTTGAAGAAAGAGTAAGGCTGTCAAGCTCCCTCGAGACCCTCGCCAGCTCGTTGGAGTTCGCGGAGTGCTCCTTTTTAGCCGCCATGTGACGCACCTTGACGGAGGTCAGCTCGTTTATCATGCTCTGCTGCTTTGCGCGGAGCTCCGAGATCTCGTTCTGCACGAGCTTTATATCCTCGGCGGTCGAGTCGTTACCCGTGCTCAAGCCGGTCTCGAGCTCGGCGGCCTCCTTTGCCTGCGCCTCTATATCGACTATATTGTCGTTGATCTGCGCCTTCTCGTTGTCGTATTTTTCAAGTTGGAGACGGTTCTTCTCAACGTATTGGAGCACGATGTCGTGCTTTTCGTTAAGCGCGGCGCGCTTGATATCGAGCTTGCGTATGCTTTCTGAAACGGCGGAGAGCTTTTCGTTCGCCGGAGCGAGCCGCGCTTCAAGCCCGGCGATACTGCTCCTGCCTGCGGCAATCTCGTTATCTATCTCCTTGATCCTATTGCCGAGCTGCTCAAGCTCGCGCTCGCGGCCCAATATGCTGAATTCGCGTTTTCCTGCGCTTCCGCCCGTCATGGAGCCGCCGGGATTCATTATATCCCCCTGCAGCGTCGCTATACGGAAGGAAGAGCGGGCCTTTTTGTTTATCGCGATGCCGACGTCAAGATCCCTGACGATGACAGTCCTTCCCAAAAGATTCTCCGCGACGCCCCTGTATCTGGGAGCAAAGCCGATGAGCTCCGAAGCGACGCCGAAGCAGCCGTCCACGTTGATGAAGCTGCGCTCCTCCTTGGTGAGAAGGCGGGGGCGCATCGCGCTGACGGGCAGCATCGTAGCGCGGCCGTATTTCTTTGCGCGCAGATACTCTATTACGCGCTTGGCCTCCTGCTCGGTCGGGACGACTATGTTCTGCAGAGAGGAGCCCAAAGCCATTTCGACAGCGGTCTCGTATTCGGCGGGGACCGAAATGAGCTCGGCGACGACTCCTTCTATAAGCGCGGAGAGCGAGGTGTCCCTTTCCGCGTCGCGAAGCAGGTCGCGCACGCTGGAATAGTACCCCTCATGCGCGCGCTTCATTTCATTGAGCACCTTGAGGCGGGATTTGTTGGACTCAAGCTCGCGTCCGAGCCGCGTCTCGTTCTGCCTTGCCTCGTAAATGCCGTTATTGATGCCGTTTATCTCGAGCGCGGCTTCGTTCTGCCCGGCGTGCAGCTTGTTGAGCTCGTTAATTATCTCCGCGTCCTGCGCTTCGCATTCGGCATTCTCTGCTTCGAGCTTTTCTCTTTCCGAAACGGCGGAAGCCTTCTCCGTATCGATGGCTTCGAGCCTTGCAAGCATGGCCTTTTTCATTTCGTCGAGCCTTGAAATGCGGCTCCTCGCATCGGAAAGGCGGTTCATGCGGGTCATCATGGACTGCTTGTGCGCCTCGAGCTCGTCCTCCTTGGCCTCGATACCGGCTTCGCACTGAGAAAGCCTTACCTCTACCGCGCTCAATTCCTCCTCGGCGGCGGAAACGTCGGCGGCGAATTTCGCAACGCTCTTCTCAAGCTCGGCCTTTGCCCTGCGGCGCTCGTCGACGCCCTGCCTTGCGGAGGCGGATTCCGAAATGAGCCTTTCGCGCTCCTTCTCAAGGGCGGATATGCGCTCGTTCAAAACCTTTTCCTCGCCGGAATGCGCCTCGACGGCGGCGGTCGCCGAAAGGAGCTTTTGGGAGAGCTCGTTGATGGCGGAGGAGATGCTGCGCTCGGATTCCTCGCCCTCGGCAAGAGTCGAGGTCAAAGCGGAGCCTGCGGTCTCGGCTTCTGATATCTGCGTGCCCAGCTGCTCTATGGAGCCGGACAGCTGCTTTATGCGGTCGTTCGATTTTTCGTACTGATAGATATAAAGATTGACGTCGATATCGCGGAGCTCGTCACGGAGCTTGAGATAGCGCAGCGCTTTTTCGCTCTGCTCTCTCAGTGGCTCTATGCGGCCCTCGAGCTCGAAAAGTATGTCGTCGAGCCTGACAAGATTCTTTTGCGTATTGAGGAGCTTCCTTTCGGCCTCCTCCTTGCGCGCGCGGTATTTCATAACGCCGGCGGCTTCCTCGAATGCGGTGCGCCTTTCAGCGCTCTTTTCGGATATGATCTCGGAGACCCTGCCCTGTCCGATTATGGAATAGCCGTCCTTGCCTATTCCGGTATCACGGAAAAGCTCGTGAATGTCCTTGAGCCTGCACGAGGTGCGGTTGATATAGAATTCGCTTTCGCCGGAGCGGTAGGCGCGCCTCGTTATGCAGACTTCCTGATAGGGGGTCTTGAGCTCGCCATCGGAATTGTCGAAATGAAGCGAGACCTCGCAGAACGAGAGGGGACGCCTCTTCTGCGTGCCGCCGAAGATGAAGTCCTCGACCTTTTTGCCGCGCAGGGCTCTCGCGCTCTGCTCGCCGAGAACGAAACGGAATGCGTCGGCAATATTGCTTTTGCCGCATCCGTTGGGGCCAATTATGGCGGTTATACCGGCGGGGAAGGAAAGCTCCTGCTTTTTGGCGAAGGATTTGAATCCGTTTATCTCTATCTGGGTCAGCTTCATAAGCGCTCCTCCCGGCTGTCGGGATCCATTGCGCCGAGCATGACGAGAGTCGCATGAGCGGCGTTCTGTCCCGCCTCCTGCTTGGAACTGCCCTGACCCTTGCCGTAGGGAACTCCGTTGATCAGCGCTTCCATGGTGAATACCCTTTTGTGATCGGGGCCGGATACAGAAACGACGTTATACTCCAGCGAGCCGGAATGATTCTGCTGGATATGCTCCTGAAGAAGGGTCTTGAAATCCTTGACGGTAACGGTTTTGACGGCCTCGTTGATAAACTTGACCGCAAAGCTCAAAATGAACGCCTTGCAGGGCTCGATGCCTCCGTCGATATACATAGCGCCTATTACGGCCTCGAGAGCGTCGGAAAGGATGGAGGGCTTCTCGCGCCCGCCGGTATGATCCTCGCCGTGGCTCAAAAGAAGATACTTGCCCAGCTCTATGCCGCGCGCAGCCTCGAAAAGGGCGCTCTCATAGACGGCACGTGACCTTATCCTGGTCATGAGCCCTTCGTTCATGGATGGATTGTTGATGAAAAGGTATTCCGATACGATGAGTTCAAGAACGGCGTCGCCGAGGACCTCCAGCCTTTCGTTATGGCCGGAGCCGCGGTTTTCGCCCTTGACGTATGAGGACTGGGTGAGCGCGGTATTCAGGAGCCCCGGATCCTTGAATGAATAATCGAGGCTTTGCTGGAGCACCGAAAGCTCCAAGAGACGTTTTTCGTTTATCATAACATTATTAAAGCGATTGTCCGCCAAAACAACTCAAAGGCCTGCACGGAGAGACCTATGCAGGCGGTTGGCTTGCATTGAAGTTTATTTGTTGTTCTCGATCAGCTCGAGTATCTGGCCGACGGTCTTGACCTCTGCCAGCTGCTCGTCGGGGATCTCAACGCCGTAGCGGTCCTCAAGATCCATCACGAGCTCCACGAGGTCGAGCGAATCGGCCTTAAGGTCCTCGCTGAAACGGGTCTCGGGAGTTATGATATCCTCGGAAACGTTGAGCTGCATAGCTATTGCCTTGCGGATCTCTTCAAACATATTTTTAATTAACCACCTTTCTTTGTTTCATATTACTCTATATTGTACCCTGTATTGCACAGTATGTCAATATCTTGTTTATTCTTCGGCGGAAGAACTTATCCCCGCCGCGATCTTTTCGGTCACGCCGCCCGAGACGTATTTCCTCGCCTGCCTTATGGCGGATACGAACGCCTTTGCGTCGCTCGATCCGTGCGCCTTTATAATGCCTCCGTTTATGCCGAGGAGCGGCGCGCCGCCGTATTCGGTATAATCCATGGTCTTTTTCACCGTCTTGAACGCGGGCTTTGCCATGAGCGCTCCGAGCTTGGTCTTGAATGAACTGCGAAGCTCGCGCTTGAGCATCCTGAACAGGGTCTCGGCAAGCCCCTCGGCTTCCTTTATTATCACGTTGCCGGTAAAGCCGTCGGTCACGACGACGTCGTACTTGCCGGAGAATATCTCCCTTGCCTCGCAGTTGCCCTTGAAATTGACTTCCGTTTCGGAAAGCAGAGCGTAGGCCGCCTTTGAAAGCTCGCTGCCCTTTGCGGCCTCGGCGCCGTTATTGACCAGACAGACGGCGGGATCCTCGATGCCCATTACGCCCTTCATATAAGCCGTGCCCATTATCGCGAACTGCTGAAGGTATTCGGGCTTGCAGTCGGAATTGGCTCCGCAGTCGAGGAGCAGGAAGGGCTTCCCGGCTGTGGGGAGCAGGGGAGCGAGAGCCGGACGCTTGACGCCGGGTATCCTCCTGACGATGAGGGTGGCGCCCGTAAGCACGGCTCCGGTCGAGCCCGCGGAGATGAAACAGTCGGCCTCGCCCGCGGCCATGACGTTCATGGCGGCGACTATCGAGGAATTCTTTTTGCGCTTAATGGCGACGGTAGGCTGCTCGTCGCAGGTGATGACCTCCGGAGCGTCGATAATGGAAATGCGGTTCATATCGGCGTCGCGCTTTTCGAGCTCCTGCCTTATCCGCTGTTCCTCGCCGGTGAGAATGACGTCAAAATCTCCCCACTCGCGCATGGCGCGGCAGACTCCTTCTATAACGGCTTCGGGGGCGTTGTCGCCGCCGAATGCATCGATGACCAGCTTCATAGATTCTCTCCTTTATGATTGATCAAAGCGTATTATACAACCAATCGATCCGTTTTACAATCAAATATATTCAAAAAAGCGGTTGACTTTAACAGGTTTCGGTGTATAATTGCATAGGTGTAAAGCAGAAATGCTTTACACCTTGCGGGGAACCGCGCATATTATCCCAATGCAGGTGCGGTGCTGTGAACGATAAAGCTGAGCTGGCGCTCCTTCTCGATTATTACGGAGCATTCCTGACTGAAAGGCAGCGCGAGCTTGCGCGCATGAGCTCGGACGAGGATATGTCCCTTGCCGAGATAGCGGAGCAGGCGGGCGTTTCCCGCCAGGCGGTCAGGGACAGCCTGGCAAAAGCCTCCCGCCAGCTGCACGGGTTTGAGGAAAAGCTCGGGTTGCTCGAACGCGATAAGAAGCTCATGGCTATCTCGCAGGAGCTTATGAGCGCGGCGGAGTCCACCGGGATCGATGATATCAAAGCTGCCGCGGCGGAAGCCGCAGAAAAGCTTTCGGCGCTCGTCAGGCAATGATTTACCTATTGGAGGATCAACATGGCATTTGAAGGACTTGCTTCAAAGCTTCAAAATATTTTCAAGAAACTCGGCAACAAGGGCAAGCTTACCGAAAAAGAGGTCAAGGAAGCCCTGCGTGAAGTAAGGCTCGCCCTGCTTGAGGCGGACGTCAACTACACCGTCGTCAAAAAGTTCGTTAATCTCGTGACCGAGCGCGCCGTGGGTAGCGAGGTGCTGGAAAGCCTCACTCCCGCACAGCAGGTCATAAAGATAGTCAACGAGGAGCTGACCCAGCTCATGGGCGGTTCCGCCGCCAAGCTCGATTACGGCTCCAGGAAGCCTTCAGTGTTCCTGCTCTCCGGTCTGCAGGGCGCAGGCAAGACCACCATGGCCGGCAAGCTCGCCGCCTATCTCAAAAAGCATCAGTCCAAGGATTCGCTCCTCGTCGGCTGTGATATCTACCGTCCCGCCGCAATAAAGCAGCTGCAGGTAGTGGGCGAAAAGGCGGGCGTCCCCGTCTTTGAGCGCGGGCAGAGCGACCCCGTAGAGACCGCCAGGCTCGCCGTTGAATACGCCGAAAAGAATTTCCTCGACGTAGTCATAATCGATACAGCGGGCCGTCTGCATATTGACGAAGCCATGATGGACGAGATCGCGGCGGTGAAGGATGCGGTCAACCCCTCGGAGATACTGCTCGTAGTCGACGCGATGACAGGTCAAGACGCCGTAAACGTCGCCAAGTCCTTCCATGAGAAGCTCGGGCTCACCGGCGTCATACTCACCAAGCTCGACGGCGATACCCGCGGAGGCGCGGCGCTGTCCGTCCGCGAGGTCACCGGCCAGCCCATCAAGTTCTGCGGCACGGGCGAAAAGCTCACCGATCTCGAGGTGTTCCATCCCGACAGGATGGCTTCGAGGATACTCGGCATGGGCGATATGCTCTCCCTTATCGAGAAGGCGGAGCAGGCTTTCGACGAAAAGAAGGCTTTGGAGCTCACCAATAAGCTTCGCAGGGATGAATTCACCCTTGACGATTTCCTCGATCAGTTCGAGCAGGTCAAGAACATGGGCTCGCTCGACGAGCTCGTGGGGATGATTCCCGGTCTCAACGCCTCGCAGCTCAAGGGGGCGCAGGTCGATACCAAGGCCGTGAGCCATATGGAGGCCATAATAAAGTCCATGACTCCCGCCGAGCGCGCAAAGCCCGAGCTGCTGAATGCGAGCCGCAAGCGCAGGGTGGCTTCCGGAAGCGGCACTTCCGTACAGGAGGTCAACAGGCTCCTCAAGCAGTTTGATTCCACCCGCCAGATGATGAAGCAGTTCACCGGCGGCAAAATGAAGAAAAAGAAAAAGGGATTCTTCGGTTTTTGATCGCAAGGCTCCCCGATATCACCGCCATTACCGGCTGCCAAGCCGTATGGATATAATTTTAAGCTGATATAATTTCAGGAGGTTTATTACTATGTTAAAGATCAGGCTTCGCCGCATGGGCGCTAAGAAGGCTCCCTTCTACCGTATCGTTGTCGCCGATTCCCGCGCTCCCCGCAACGGCGCTTTCGTCGAGGAGATCGGTTACTACAACCCCATCACCGAGCCCGTTGAGCTCAAGGTAGACGTCGATAAGGCCCGCACCTGGATCAAGAACGGCGCTCAGCCCACCGATACCGTTCGCTCCCTTCTCAAGAAGTCCGGCGCTATCGAATAATCCGGTCGAAAAAGATGGAAGATAACGTCATCACCAACGACGGTATGGCGGCTCTTGTCGAGTACATCGCAAAGAATCTCGTTGACGATCCCGAGGGAGTCAACGTCTCCGCAAAGCAGGGAGAGGACGCGATCGTCATAGAGCTCACCGTCGCAAAGGACGATATGGGAAAGGTGATTGGCAAGCAGGGCCGTATAGCCAAGGCTATAAGGACCGTCGTCCGCGCCGCTTCCGTAAAGTCCGAGACCAAGTACATTGTTGAGATCATCTGACATGGATCATCTTCGTATTGCCCAGATCCTTCGCCCGCACGGCGTAAAAGGCGAGGTCAAGGTGTTCCCCTTGACCGACGATATCTCGCGCTTCAAAAAGCTGAAGGAAGCATTCATTGAGCGCGGAGGGCAATATGAGCCCGTTACTGTCGACGGCTCCAAAAAGGCCGCCGATTCCGTGGTGCTCCATATCGAGGGCGTCGATACTCCCGAGGAAGCCGAAAAGCTCCGCGGGGTCTATCTGTGCGTTGACAGGCAGCACGCGGTGAAGCTCCCCGAGGGGACCTATTTCACCGCCGATATCATCGGGTGCCGGGTCGAGTCCACAGCGGGCGAGGAGCTCGGAAAAGTGACCGACGTGCTTGAGACCAACGCCAACGACGTATACGTGATAGACGGCGCGAGGCGGCTCATGGTCCCCGCGCTGAAAAAGCTCCTGCACACGGTCGATATTTCCCGCAAACTCATTTTGCTTGACGCGGAAGTCCTATCGGAGGTTGGGTATTTTGAGGATTGATATTCTTACGCTTTTCCCGGAAATGTTCGGGGGAGTGCTGCATACCTCGATGCTCGGCCGCGCGGAAGCGAAGGGCATACTCTCGTTCCATCTGCACGATATAAGGGAGTATTCGGCGAACAAGCATCATAACACCGACGATTACGCCTTCGGCGGCGGCGCCGGAATGGTTATGATGCCTCAGCCTATATTCGACTGCATGGACGCGGTTTTGGGCGGCGAAAAAGCCAGGCGTATACTCATGACTCCACGCGGCAGGACACTGACTCCCGAGCTTGCAAGGGAGCTGGCGGGGGAGGAGCGGCTGGTGATACTCGCCGGGCATTACGAAGGTCTTGACGAGCGCATATCCGAGCTCATCGACGACGAGATCTCGATCGGAGATTACGTGCTGACCGGGGGCGAGCTTCCCGCAATGGTGCTCGTCGACTGCGTTTCAAGGTTCATTCCCGGCGTGCTCGGCTGCAGCTTTTCGGCGGAGGACGAGAGCTTCTCAAACGACGGGCTGCTCGAATACCCGCAGTACACCCGCCCCGCCGATTTCAGGGGCAGGCTCGTGCCCGAGGTGCTCTTAAACGGCAACCATGCCGAGATCAACAAATGGCGCAGGGAGCAATCCCTGCTCAAAACGCTCAGGATGAGGCCCGAGCTTCTGGAAAAGGCCGGGCTTTCCGAAAAGGATATCTGCTTTCTCGAGCAGCACGGCTACGAAAGAAAGCGATAATATACTTGCTTTTTTCGTGATTTGCTATTGAAATCCGCGAAATAAAGCGGTATAATAATCAAGTTAATGCGATGGTCCGCTGGCCGCATGTCGGTTAAGAACGTCTATAGAGAAAGGGTCAATCATATGGCAAACATTATTCAGGAACTCGAAAAAGAGCAGCTCCGCACTGACCTTCCCAAGCTCGAGATCGGTGATACCGTCCGTGTTTACGTTAAGGTCGTTGAAGGCACCCGTGAGCGTCTTCAGAACTTTGAGGGTATCGTTATCAAGATGCAGGGCGGCGGCATAAGGAAGACCTTCACCGTCCGTCGTATGAGCTACGGCATCGGCGTTGAGCGTACCTTCCCCTATCACAGCCCCTCCATCGGCCGTATAGAGGTCGTTCGTCACGGCGTCGTCCGCCGCGCGAAGCTCTATTACATCCGCGACCGCGTTGGTAAGGCTGCCAAGATCAAGGAGCGCATCGTCACCAAGTAATTTCGAATCCGCAGCCCCCGATGTCCCTTTGGGCGTTGGGGGTATTTCTATATCGGGAGGCGTTGTAAATGCAGACTATAAACTGGTATCCGGGGCATATGACGAAGGCGAAGCGTATGCTCGAGGAAGATCTGAAGCTCATCGACGTCGTGGTCGAGATAGTCGACGCGAGGGCTCCTTTGGCATGCCGCAATCCCGATTTCGAGGCGCTGTTCAAAAACAAGATAAGGGTCATGCTCCTGAACAAGGCCGATCTCTCGTCCGCCGCCGTAAATAAGCGCTGGGCTGAATACTTCAGGTCCCGCGGCATTGCGGTAATGGAATACGTTTCGATCAATTCGAACGCGAGGAAGAACGCGATAGCTTTCATTGAGAAGGCGGGGGAGGCGGTGCTCAAAAAGTACCGCGATAAAGGGGTCGCCAAAACGCTAAGAGCCATGGTCGTGGGCATACCGAACGTGGGCAAATCGACCTTTATCAATAAGCTTGCGGGCGTCGCAAAAGCGCAGGTCGGGGATAAGCCGGGCGTCACGCGGGGCAAGCAGTGGGTCAGGATATCGCCTTATCTTGAAATAATGGACACTCCGGGCCTCCTCTGGGGCAAGCTGGACGATCAGGAGCTTGCAAAGCATATCGCCTATATAGGCTCCATAAGGGACGACGTAATGAACGTGGAGGAGATCGCCGGGCTTCTGCTGTGCGATCTTGACGCGATATGCCCGCGTGAGCTTGCGGAAAGGTATAAGAAGCTTTCCGCGGTCGAGGACCGCACCTCTGTCGAGGCGATGCTCGAAGGTGTTTGCAGGAGCAGGGGCTTTATACTCTCCGGCGGCGTCTTTGATACCGAGCGCGCGGCAAGGATAGTGCTCGACGAATTCCGCGCCGGAAAGATCGCGAAGATATCGCTTGAAAAGCCGGAGGACGCGCATGAGGAGTAAGATCGACGAGCAGCAGCGGCTTTTCGAGCTGACGAAATACGAAAGGGAACTGTGGGAGAAGGGCCTCGTCGTATGCGGCATGGACGAGGTCGGCAGAGGTCCGCTCGCGGGCCCTGTCGTGACCTGCTGCGTCATAATGCCGCGCGAGCCGCTTATAGAGGGCGTGAACGATTCGAAAAAGCTCTCCGAAAAGAAGCGCGAGGCGCTTTATGAGAGCATTATGAATGAAGCCGTCGCATACGGCTTCGGCGTCTGCGGCGAGGACGTAATAGACGAGATAAACATTTTGAACGCCACCAAGCGTGCGTTTGCAGAAAGCTACCGCAATATGCACACGGAAGCCGACGCGGCTCTTATAGACGCCGTGGAAGGCATAGACATACCCTGCCGGAAGATACCTCTGATACACGGCGACGCGCTTTCCTATTCCATCGCGTGCGCTTCTATACTTGCGAAGGTGAAGAGGGACAGGATGCTCGCTGAAATGGACGAGCTTTACCCGGAATACGGCTTTGCAAAAAACAAGGGCTACGGTACCGCCGAGCATATCGCCGCGCTGAAAAAGCTCGGGCCCTGTCCCATACACAGGCGCTCCTTTATCAAGAATTTCGTTGACAGCGATGAATAAGAAGACCGAAAAGCGAAGACTCGGAGACAGGGGAGAGCGCAGGACCGCGCTCTATCTGATGCTGCGCGGCTACCGTATACTCGAAAGGAACTATACGGTCGGGCATAAGGAGATCGACATTATCGCAAAGCGCGGGAAGCTGATAGCTTTCGTCGAGGTCAAAACGAGGACTTCCCCAAAGGTCGCGCCTCATTCCTCGGTCACTCTTGAAAAGCGGCGCAACGTGATCTCCGCCGCCAAGACCTACTGTATGAGAAACGATACGGCCGGCTGCGTTTTGCGCTTCGACGTAGCAGAGGTAAGCTCCAACGGAGGAATAAACTACATCAAAAACGCGTATCAGGGAGATTGAATTCAAATCTTCCTCTTTTAATAAACAAAAAGATATGGTATAATCATGATACTTTAACATGGGAGTAGTGTAAATGAAACTAAAAAGAAGTATCATTTTTATACTCGCAGCTCTGCTTCTGCTGCTTTGCGGATGTCAAAAGACCGGGCATATCCCGGAGATAACGAACCCCGGCTTTGAAAACGAGCTCTCCGGCTGGACGACGCAGAAGTATACTGACGACCCCGGCGTTTCCATAGGGTGCGTTTCCGATGAGGGCGCGGGAAAGGCCGCATGCATCTCCTCGTCCGTCGAAAACGACGTGCGGCTTATACAGGAGCTTGCCGTTTCCCCCGAAACCGGATACCGCATCACCTGTAGGGTGAAGACGGAGGGCGTTAACGGTGGCGCGGGTGCAAATATAGGCATATACGGCATTGCCGTTACCTCCGAGCCCGTTATAGGCGACGCCGACTGGCAGGAGATAGAGCTCAAGGGCGTTACCGCCGCAGGTCAGAAGACTCTGCCCGTTTCACTGTGTCTCGGCGGGCACGGCGCGCTTTCGAGCGGCAAAGCGTATTTTGACGACGTTAAGATAGAGCTGCTCGAGGATGCATCCGGGCTCGGCAACGTATTCGGCGAGAACGCAAAAGCTCCCGAGGTAAAGTCCGAAAGCAAGTCCGGTGAGCTCACGGGATTCCCGACCCGTGAGATACTCACATATTCCGCGCTTGTGACCGCCGTTATGCTCCTTATCTGGCTCTGGCACGTCGTCTGCGCGAAGAAGCCCTTCCGCGTTGAAAAGCAGGAGCGCTCGAGCTGGTATTGGGTATTGCTGATACTCGCCGCCGCGCTTATCGCAAGGATCGCGCTCTCGTTCATATTCTACGGTCATAAGACCGATATCGTGTGCTTCACCGCCTGGGGAATGAGGGTGATCAACGACGGTCCCGCTCATTTCTATGACTCCTGGTGCGATTATCCTCCGGGATATATGCTCATACTCGGCCTCATGTCGGGCGTCTATAAGATCGTCGGCGGCGGAACGCAGATCAACGCGCTGCTCGTTAAGGTCCCCTGCATAATCGCAGATCTCGGACTTGCCTATATCGTGTACCGGTATGCCAAAAAGACCATGCGCAGGAGTGCCGCAATAGCGCTGCTCGCGCTCGTCGCCTTCACTCCCGTTATGGCCTTCGTGTCCTCCGCGTGGGGACAGATAGATCAGGCGCTGACTCTTGCCATAGTCATACCCATACTCCTGCTCTATAAGCGCAAACCCGTCTGGGCGGGTATAATTTACGGCGCCGGAATAATCATGAAGCCGCAGGCGCTTATGTGCGGCCCGGCGTATATGCTGTTCATCATATTCGGCTGTCCCTATGAGGAGGTAAATCAGCCGCGCGGCATCGCAAGGCTTTTCGGAATCAAGAAGGATACCGTGAAGCTGCGCATACTGGAGACCATAGCCGCGGTTATAGGCGCGTTTGCCGTGATAATACTCGTTTCGATACCGTTCAGAGGTCAGCAGGGTCCGTTTTGGCTCGTCGAAAAATACTACGGCACGGCGACTTCGTATAAGTATGCGACGGTCAACGCCTATAATTTCTGGGCGCTCATCGGCGCTAACTGGAAGCGCGTGGAAACTCCCTTCCTCGGGCTCGATTACGGCAGATGGGGCACAATATTCATGGCGCTTTCGGTCGTGATAAGCATCGCGCTCTATGTCTACTCCGTGCTTAAGCATAAAGTCTGCAAGGGCGCGCTCCCGCTCGCGATGGCATTCATGCTCGAGGGCATATTCATGTTCGGCCATTTCATGCATGAGAGATACATTTTCCCCGCGCTGATGCTGCTCATGTTCGCCTATATCTTCTATAACGATTGGCGCCTTCTCGTAACGTACGTTGCGCTTGCCGCGACAATGCTCGTAAACTGCATCGCCGCATTCTACTACAGCAAGCTCTTCGATCTCGGCTTCTACTGGGATGAAAAGCTGATCTACTGGTGTTCGGTCGCCAACGTGGCGCTGTTCATATGGTTCGCGTACGTTTCCTTCGATCTTCTTATCAGGAACAAGCCCAAAAAGGGCTTCAACGGATGAAAATACGGTAATGAAAACTGAAAGGCATAGGATTGTGAAAAGATTATTGCTTATATCGACTGCGCTCATACTTGCCCTTATCTTCACGGCCGCCGCTGCCGCTGAGGGTTCGCTTGCCGTCAACGGCGGTTTCGAGGACTACGGCAAGAACGATCTGCTTCCCACGGGCTGGAATTTCCATTCGTATGAGGCGGAATACAATTCCGATCCCGGCAATGCGTCCGCCGTATGCGAGCAGGATCCCGAAAGGGGCGCGGTAGTCCATATCTCCGTTAAGAACAACGACGACGCCGCGCTGTTCCAGCTCGTAAAGGTCGAGCCTTCCTCCATGTACCGCATCTCCTGCTTCGTCAAGACGGAGGGCGTTGCGGACGGCGCCGGAGCGAACGTCGCCCTGCGCGATATAATCGCGCTCTCGGACGGCGTATACGGCGACACCGGATGGCACGAGATAGAGCTCGTCGGTAAGACCGGGCCCGTTCAGAACGATATGATAGTTTCCTGCAGGGTCGGAGGCTACGGCGCGGTCTCGCACGGAGACGCTTGGTTCGACGATCTCAAGGTCGAAAAGATCGAATCCTCGGATGGGCGCATAGTTCCCTTCTATGATGGCACGGTCGACGAGACCGAGGAAAAGCACGGCACCGGAGCGCTGCTGCCGATACTTATCGGCCTTGCGGTGATAGCCGCCGGCGCTATAGTATTCTTTGCGCTCAAAAAGAACGGCTCCAAAGAGAGCGATGCGGCGCCGGCCGGGAACGGTAAGCCCTCCAGGCGCTCTGCTCCCGCAACGCTTTCCGAGCGCGATCTGATAAGAGGCCGCTCATTCTTCGATATGCGCGGCGATACCATGCCCGAGCCGACCGATCTCAAGCTTCATTTCAAGAAGCGTGATTGGATATACGTCACCGTGGTCACGGTCGTTTACGCGGCGGTCTCGCTGTTCAGGCTCGGCACGCTGAGCTTCCCGACCAATTCATGGCAGGCGAATACGGGCGATTCCGTCCGTATCGAATTCGGAAAGCCCGTGAAGATCTCCGCCATCTGGCAGAACTCCGGCGTTTCTTATATCAATTACAAGCTCATCACCGATAACGGCGAAGAGATCGCCATGGATCAGAACGCCCGCTCCGAATACGGCAATATGTTCAGGTGGGCCAAGCTCAACGCCTCCGACATAAACGCCGCTTCCGAGACCACAGGTCTTACCCTCACGGTCGTCGGCGGAGATACCGGCAGGAGGAAGGATCCCGACCTCGTGCTCAACGAGCTCGTCGTGTTCGACGAGAACGGCGATAAGGTCGTCTGCAACATGGAAGGCTCTGCCGCAGCGCTGTTTGACGAGCAGGACACGGTCCCCAAGTATTCGAGCTACTATAACGGTATGTACTTTGACGAGCTCTACCATGGGCGCACGGCGTTCGAGCATATCCACAATATGGACGTTTACGAGTGGACCCATCCGCCCCTTGGCAAGCTGTTCATAGCTCTCGGGATACTTGTGTTCGGCATGAAACCCTTCGGCTGGCGCATTGCAGGCGCTCTCTTCGGTATTGCGATGGTGCCCGTTATGTACTGCTTCGGGAAGAGGCTCTTGAAGCGCTCCGAGCTTGCGCTGTTCTCGACCGTGCTCTTCACGTTCGATTTTATGCATTTCACGATGATGAGGATCGCCACGGTCGACACCTTCGGCGTATTCTTCATACTCCTCATGACGTACTTCATGTATAAATTCATCGTTACCGATATCGGCGACGACGTCATGAAGACTTTAAAGCCCCTTGCGATCTCCGGCATATTCTTCGGGCTCGGATGCGCGAGCAAGTGGATCTGTATGTATACCGGCGTCGCGCTGGCGATACTCTTCTTCGTTAAGCTGATACTTATGGGCGTCAAGAGCTACAGGCTCGACAAGCTTCAGAAGTATAAGGACGCCAAGCTCAAAAAGAAGTTCTGGAGAAGGGCCGCGATACTGTGCTGGTGGTGCCTCATATTCTTCGTAATAGTGCCCGCCGTTATATACGCCGCTTCCTACTGCCGCTATTATACCGCTCAGTGGAAGCCGGCAAGGCAGCAGCAGATATACGCTGCCGCTCCCGATTCCTATAATTCCGCGAAAGAGGTCAAGCTCGGCCTTTCCGATTCCGTTTCGACCTACATAAGCGGCGTTATAAAGAATCAGAAGGATATGTATAACTATCACAGCGGCTTGAATTCCGACCACAGCGCCGCCTCCTATTGGTGGATGTGGCTCGGCGACCTGCGTCCCACCTGGTTCTACGTCGGAGGCTACGGAAATCCGCACGGCAACGTGGGCACGATAAGCGCGTTCGGAAATCCCGCCGTTTGGGTAGGCTGTACTCTGGCGACTTTCGCGCTTGCATTCGTGCTTATATTCCGCAGGAAGAAGTTCCCGCTCGAGCCCTACTTCCTGTTCGTTTGCATGGCTTCATCGTTCCTGCCCTGGGTGCTCGTTACGAGGAGCACATATGCGTATCACTTCTATGCCACCGTGCCTTTTATCTCGCTTGCCGCGGGATATCTGCTCGGCTACTGGGAGGACATGGATGAGTTCAAGAGGAAGAAGAAGGGCCTTGGCGCGGGCTTCGTTCCCAAGATCAAGTATATCTGGATGGGACTTGCGCTGCTGTTCTTCATACTCTTCTATCCGGTGATCTCCGGCATGGAGGTCCCGCGCGAGTACATCGCTATTCTGCAGTGGGTGCCCTTCCATAAGTACGAGGTGCAGAACGAGGCGGGCGAAGTAATAAGGACGTACAGGGTCGGATGGCGATTCCTTGATTACGAGCCCTCGCCGCTTTCTCCCAACCAGATCACTATAATCAAATAAACAGGAGCCGATATGGAATCCGAGAATAAGACAGAACCGGAAGTCAATAAGAAGCCCGTAAAGGGAAAAAGCCTGATACAGCTTATCAAATTCGCCCTCGTCGGAGCAAGCAACACCCTTGTCGATATGATCGTGAACACGGGCTTGAGCTTCGTGCTGAACCTTTTCTTCAAGGGCGGATGGATAGTCTATCTGTCCAAGGCCGTGGGTTACTGCTGCGGTATACTCAACAGCTATATACTGAACAGCAGATGGACTTTCAAGGAGGAGCGGAGGCAGGATAAGCGCGAGATTTTGAGCTTCATCGCCGTAAACATCGCGGTGCTCCTCATATCCTTCGGGCTCATATACGTATTCAAGAACCTGCTCCGCCTCGACGCCTTCTGGATGGGGCTCAAGCTCCCGGAGTGGCTGACCAGGATCGTGACCGGCGAGCTCTTCTGCTCGCTGCTCGCCACCTGCATCTGCATACCTGTTAATTTCATCCTCAACAAGCTTTTCGTTTTCAAAGCCAAGACGGAGGAAGGGGCTGAATAAATGCTTGCCAAGCTCATGAGTTACGGACTTGTCGGGATCACGGGGATACCCATAAGCGTGGAGGTCGATCTTTCCTCCGGTATGCAGAGGGTGGAGACCGTCGGTCTTCCGGATAATGCCGTAAAGGAATCGAAGGAGCGAGTCCATTCCGCCATCTCCAACAGCGGATACGCTTATCCTGAGATGAGGGTGATCGTGAATTTGGCTCCTGCCGACATAAAGAAGGAAGGAACGGTCTACGATCTGCCGATAGCTCTTGGCATACTTGCCGCCCGTGGGATATTCCCGCTCCGCGCCGCGGAGGATTACGTTATAATCGGAGAGCTTGCCCTGGACGGCTCCGTACGCGCCGTTACGGGCGTGCTCCCGATGGTCATAAACGCGTACGAGCGCGGCTTCCGTCACTTCATGCTGCCTCTGGCAAACGCTGTTGAAGCTTCGTTCTTTGCGGATATGAACGTGATACCGGTAAAGAATCTGAGCGAGGCCTGCGGGCATTTTAAGGGTATTGCGCCCATCGATCCATGGCCTCAGCTCAGCTGGTCGGATCAAAAGGTGAATTATTCCCATGATTTCGCCGAGATCAAGGGTCAGCAGCACGCGAAGAGGGCGGCGGAGATAGCCGTTGCGGGCAATCATAATCTGCTTATGATAGGCAGCCCCGGTTCGGGCAAGACGATGCTTGCAAGGAGCATACCCTCAATACTGCCCGAGCTTTCCATGGAGGAATCGCTTGAGATCACCCGTATTCATTCCGTGGCAGGCGAGCTCAGGGGCGGCAGCGGCATAATCACCGAGCGTCCGTTCAGGGCTCCGCATCATTCCGCGTCCATACCCGCGCTCGTAGGCGGAGGCTCGAAAGCGCTCCCCGGCGAGATCAGCCTCGCGCATTACGGCGTGCTGTTCATGGATGAATTTCCGCAGTTCCCCACAA
>CAMZFO010000010.1 GCA_947306125.1 uncultured Clostridia bacterium
ATCAGTTGCCGAACCTGGTGCCGTTGAAGCGGACGCCGGGGCCCATGGTGCTGGAGAGAACGAGGGACTTGATGTAGGTGCCCTTCGCCGCAGCGGGCTTAGCCTTGATGATGGCGTCCATCAGGGTGTTGAGGTTCTCAACGAGCTTATCCTTGCCGAAGCTGGCCTTGCCGATGGGGCAGTGGCAGATGTTGGTCTTATCCACACGATACTCCACCTTACCGGCTTTGATATCGGCGATGGCCTTCGCCACGTCCATGGTAACGGTGCCGCTCTTGGGGTTAGGCATCAAGCCCTTGGGGCCGAGTACACGACCGATGCGGCCGACGATGCCCATCATATCGGGAGTCGCAACGCAGACGTCAAATCCAAACCAGTTTTCGGTCTGGATCTTCTTGACCATTTCCTCATCGCCTACGAAATCGGCGCCGGCTTCCTGAGCCTCGCGGGCCTTATCGCCCTTTGCGAAGACGAGGACGCGGACAACGCGGCCGGTACCGTGAGGAAGGACGACCGCGCCGCGGACCTGCTGGTCAGCATGACGGGAGTCAACGCCCAGACGGATATGAGCCTCGATGGTCTCATCGAACTTTGCCTTGGCAGTGCCGAGAACGACTTCGATACCCTCAGCGGGATCGTACAGCTTGGACTTCTCGATGGTCTTTACGCTGTCATTATACTTCTTACCGTGCTTCATATTAACACCTCTCAGTCAACGACGACGACGCCCATGGAACGGGCGGTGCCGGCTACCATGCTCATCGCGGCTTCGATGGAAGCGGCGTTGAGGTCGGGCATCTTCATCTCGGCGATCTCGCGGACCTGCGCCTTGGTGATGTTGGCGACCTTGGTCTTGTTGGGAACGCCGGAACCGGACTCGATACCGCAGGCCTTCTTGATAAGGACGGATGCGGGCGGAGTCTTGGTGATGAAGGAGAAGGAACGGTCCTGATAGACGGTGATCACGACGGGGATTATGAGACCCGCCTGCTTGGCAGTGCGCTCATTGAACTCCTTACAGAAGCCCATTATGTTCAGACCGTGCTGACCCAGAGCGGGGCCGACGGGCGGTGCAGGCGTAGCTTTACCTGCGGGAATCTGCAGCTTGACAAAGCCGGTTATCTTCTTTGCCATTTTAATTTCCTCCTAAAATATTGTGGTACTTGCGGAGAACGGAATCAAAATTCCTTATCCTCCCACTATGCAGACCCCTAAAAGGGGAAAACATACTGTTTAACTCAGAGCTTTTGAATGTCGATAAAGTCGAGCTCCATCGGAGTTTCCTTGCCGAAAAGCGATACTAAAAGCTTGACCTTCTGAGTTTCGACATTGATATCGGTAACTGTACCGATAAAGTTGGCAAACGGGCCGTTGACGATGCGGACGTTTTCGCCCTCTTCAACGTCGAGCTTGAGGCTCATGCGCTCAACGCCCATTGCCGTTACCTCCTCGTCGGTGAGGGGGATGGGCTTGTTGCCGGAGCCGACGAAGCTGGTGACGCCCCTTGTGTTCCTGACGATGTACCAGGTGCTGTCGGTCATTATCATCTTGACCATGACGTAGCCGGGATACACCTTGCGCTGATAGACCTTGGGCTTCTTGGAGCCCTCGGTGAACTCGCTCACGGTCTCCGTCGGGTATTTCACGTCGAGTATAAGGTTCTGAAGGCTGCGGTTCTCAATGGTTTTCTTGAGATCCTCCATGACCTTGTTCTCGTAGCCCGAATAGGTGTGGACCACGTACCAGCGAGGCTCGGTGGGCGTCTCGTCGTCATAATGAGTCCTATCCTCGGAAACGCTGATAGCGTCGGGATTCTCATTAAGCTCAACGGCTTTTTCGATTTTGTTTTTTACCTCATCCGCCATCTTCTTGCTTCCTTATTTACCCAATCCGGCAAGCGCCTGGAATGCGGAACCGAAGGCAAGGTCCAAAAGACCGATGATGATAGCCATCAGGGCGCAGAAAGCGATAACTGCGAGGCAGTAATTGATGAGCTCCTTCTTGGTGGGCCAGGTGAGCTGCTTTACTTCCGCCCAGACTTCCTTAAAATACTTACCTATTCCCTTGAAGAAGTTGCCTATCTTCGTGAGGAACGGCACTTTTGCCTTTTTTTCGATGTTAGCCATAATTATTTCCTCTTTTACTTGGCTTCCCTGTGCAGGGTGTGCTTACGGCAGAAACGGCAATACTTGTTGAACTCGAGACGATCGGGATCGTTCTTCTTGTTCTTGAACGTATTGTAGTTCCTCTGCTTGCATTCGGTGCAGGCAAGTGTGATCTTTACGCGCATGGTTTTATCCTCCTTGAAAGATTGCGGTCCGAACGACCGTTTTTGCGGTCTTCCGCTTATTCAGCCGTACAATTATACAAGCCAAATAACGCCCCTTCACAGGGGCTTTGCTACTTTATCACAACTTCATCCTTATGTCAAGCGGGATTCTTTCTTTTTTCCAAATATATTATGATAAAAAATCCAGTTTTTCTATAGCTTTTTTGATACGTATGCATAAGATGAGTGCCGTTTTGTGCCTCTCAAATACAATATTTAGAGCAACAGACGCGCCGCTGCCCTAAATATTGTGAAAAAGCCCCGGAAAGCCGGGGCATTCGATCAGCTTCTCATGAGCCTTATGGGCAGCACGAGATAATAATACGCGTCTCCCTGGACGGGTTCGACTATGCAGGGAGTGACGGAGGTATTGAAATTGAGCGCTATGACGTCGTCGTCCACGGATTTTGCGATATCCATAAGATACTGGGCGTTGAAGGCGATCTCCGTCGGTGAACCGGCGACGTTCACCTCTACCGTCTCGTTTATGCTTCCGGCCTCTCCCCTTGCGGAAATGGTCATCGTATCGGCGTCGAAATCGAGCTTTATAACGTTGTTGTTAAGATCCTTTGCGATCAGCCAGACTATCTCGAGGCTCCTCAAAAACTCGCTGCGGTCGACGATTATCCTCGAAGCGGATTTGCGGGAGAGTATGTTCCTGTAATTGATGTATTCTCCCTTTATGAGCCTCGCCCTGATTTTGGTGGAGCCCAGATTCACCGTGATATGAGTGGCGGAAAGGGTGATGGTCGCTTCATCCTCGGAATCTGAAAGGATATTCGCAATATCCATCATGGTCTTAGCGGGGACGATAGCGTTCCTCTTCGCGCCCTTTACGCTGACCTTTTCGGTGCGCCTTGCAAGACGGAAGCCGTCAAGAGCTATGAGATTGAGGCATCCCTCCTCGGTGAACTCCATGAGAACTCCCTTAAGGACGGCCTTTCCGTCGTCATCGGCGCAGCTGAAAGCGGTCTGCTTTATCATGGAGCGGAAAACTCCCTGCTTAATATTGAAAGATACGTCGCCCTTTACCTCGTCCATCTGAGGATAGGAGGAGGCGTCGAAATACTGGAGCACGCTGCGGCTCTTTCCCATCTCCACCTTTACGGAGTTATTGTCGGCGGTCTCGAAGCTGACCTTGTTTCCCCTCATTCTCCTCACGAGATCGACCGTCAAACGGCCGGGAAGCACGGCGCTTCCCTCCTCCTCGACGAAAGCGGGGATAAGAGTCTCTATCTGAACGGAGGAATCGGAGCATTTGAGATAAAGCTCATTGCCGAAGGAGCTTATGAAAACTCCCTTCAATATCTGGTTTTCGGCATTGGAAGAGAGCGCCTTGGAAACGACTGCAAAGGCCTCGTTGAGTTCCTGCGCTTCAACGGTGAATTTCATTTTGGTACCTCCAAAAACATATCGTAGCTTGTATTATTATTTAAGCAGCAGCAGTATAGGGGGAGGAAACTGCGGAAAAGCCGCTTTTTCCCTTTTATCTCAATATCGTCCTTGTGTGGAAAAACGATGGATTATATTGAGGATAAAGGCGCTGTTTTCCTTATTTTCCGTAAATTGGGTATTTTCCATATCACATATCAAAGAATCAATATGGAAAACTCCTAAAACTTACCTCAAAAGTTTTCGTTCTCCTCGTCGTAGCCGCAGGGGATGAACATCTTTATAAGCTGCGCTACCCTGTCCGCTTTTTCCTCGTGAGCGAGGTGGCCGGCGTTCCTTACGAGGGTGTATTTGACCTTCGGCATAACGGCCTGGAACATATTGGACATATCGGTGGGATGCCATTTATCCTCGTTGCCCCAGAGTATGAGCGTGTCGGCGGTGACGTCGCGGAGGGAATGGATCACCTCTTCGTCATCGTAATTGACGACGCAGCTCCTTATTACCTTCTTTGCCTCGGGAGAAGCGATGGGCTTATAGTATTCCTCGACCACCTCGGGAGTGTGGTTGGTAAGGTCGAAATAGCATTCGAGCAGCATCTTTTTGACGGACTTGAGGTTTATCATCCTCGCTGAAATACCGCCGAAGAGCCTGTTTTCGATGGACCTTATTGAAGAGGGCATCTCGGGAGTTATGCCGCCGGGGCTGACGAGCACTACCTTGCCGCATTTTTCGGGATAGCGCTTGGCAAATTCTATAACGTAGCCCGCGCCCATCGAGAAGCCGAGTATATGCGCCTGCTCGATCTCCATAGCCTCGAGGAATTTTGCGATGAAATCGGCCATTTCCTCAATGGTATAATTGAAGTAATAGGGCCTCTCCGAATAGCCGAAGCCCACCATATCGAGCGCCGTGACGCGGAATTTGCCGCTCAGCCTCGAAATGAGCTCGCGGAAGGTGTAGAGCGACTGGCCTACGGAATGGATGAGTATGAGATCCTCGCCCTTTCCCTGCTGCAGATAATGGATCTTCGCCGTCTCGTTCCTCGCGTTTATGGTGCGGACGGAAAGGCGCCTGCGCTCGGCCTCGGCTTCGCTGGTCTCGGCCTCCTCAAGAGCAGCGTCGCGGGCGGAGATATCGTCCTCAAGCTGATTTTTGAGTATGTTGAGCTCGGTCTCCAGCCTGTCGCAGATATTCTTCTGAGTCCTGCGGTCGCGCTCGGCAAGCTGATAATTGTTGTTGATGGCGTCGAACGAGGCCTTGTTGGTGTTGTAGATCTTCTCGCTGTTCAGCATCACGGTGCGCTTTTCATCGAGCTCCGCGCGGGCCTTTTCCATTTCGCCCCTTGCGTAGACCACCTCGTCCTGACGGCGCTTTACTTCGCTTTCGGCATTCAGCAGCGCCTTTTTGGAATCCACGAGAGAGGTCTCGCGATCGCGCACGTCGCGCACGGAGGATTCCACGTCGTTCTGCGAGCGCTCGAAGCTCGAGCTGACGGAGGAATACTTGGCGTCCGCTTCGGCGGCCCTTGCGACGGCGGTCGCGGACTTTGCGCGCAGCTCGTCGAGCTCCGCCTTGCAGGCATTGGTCATCTCATAGACCTTATTGTAATTGATCTCCGCCCTGCCGTTGGTCTCCTCCGCCTCGTCAAGAGCGACCTCGGCGGAAGACCTTGCGACCTCCGCGTTGTCCATCCTTGCGGATGCGGCGGCAAGCTTCGCGCGAAGAGAAGCGGCCTTTGCGCGCAGAGCGTCCTTATCCGCCCTCGCGGAATCCTTGACCATATTTTCCGCGGCTGTCACGGCCTCTGTCAGCGAGGAGTGATCGGCGGCGGCCTTGGTGTATTCCTTCGCGGCGGCGGTCAGCGCCTTCTGCGCGTCGGAGAGCCGCTTGGATTCCTTCCTTAATATAGCGAGAAGCTGAGCGGTGTGCTCGGAAAGCTCGTTGAATTTCTGCGCCTTTTCGGCCTCGAGCTTTGCGGCCTCGTCCGCGTCCCGGCGGGCGTTTTCAGCAAGCACCTTCGCTTCGGCGACCTCGCTCCTCGTGGAGGAGAGTCGGCCCTCATGCCTCTGCCCGTCCTCCTTGGCGGCGGCCAAAGCGTTTTCGGCCCCGGAATAATTCGCGCGGCAGTCGTTCAGAACGAGGTTTGCCGCCCTCTCCGCCTCTATCGCGGCGTTATAGGCGTGCTCCTTCGCTTCAAAGCTTTCCTTCTTTATATTGTAAATACTGTTCTTCTCGTCAAATTCGGCCTTCGACTCATCGAAAAGACCGCGCTTCTCGTCAAGCTCGGGCTGCATCGCCTTCTGCTGGGAAACGATATCCTCAAGGATGTTCTTCGCCTCGTCCAGCTCCTCCTCTTTGAGGTCGCGGAGCTTCATGGTGTTGGCGGCCCTCTCCTTTGCTTTGGCGGCGATCTTCGCCTTGTTGTCGGCGACGCTCTTGGCCGTGCTCGCGGCGGTCTTGTCCCTGTTCACCTCGCGCACCTCGCTCCTCTCGATGGGCAGCTCCGAGGGCAGCACGACGGTGACGTAATCGCCGGTATGCTCGTTGTTCATGAATTTTTTGACTTCGAGTGAAAGGTTCATTTCGTTCTCCTTTCTATGGTAAGCCCGCAGGGCGGGACTTAATTTCGGGCGCATGAAACAGACGCCATTACGCCGAGATTATATCCCAGCATTTTATTTTACCCAATTTTATTCAAGAATGCAACAGTTATTTTTGATTTACGCCTCATATCGCGCGTTCTTTCAAGCATTTTTGGAGAGGCGGGGTTGAGAAAAGAGCGCGGAGGGTCTATACTCTTATAATAAGAGAACAGTATATATTTTTTATGAACGCAATGAAGGGGATATCCCCGTCATCATAAAAGGTGTAAGGCCTTACGGCGAAAGGAGCTCGAAGGTGGAGGACGCCCGCATAATAGCTCTTTTGAATGAAAGGGATGAAAAGGCGATATCCGTGCTTATGGATAAGTACGGCGGGCTTTGCCGCAGCCTTATTTCCCGTATTCTGAAGGACAGGCGCGACGCGGAGGAGTGCCTGAACACGGTCTTCATGAAGCTGTGGACGAGCATACCTCCCGCCCGTCCAAACGATCTTGCCGCCTATATCGCAAAGACCGCCCGCAACGAGGCGCTGATGCGTTACAGAAGGAACAAGGCGGCGCGCATAGGCTCCGAGGTGCCGATAGATGAGCTGGAGCTGTTCATACCCTCGGGCGAAATACCCGGCGAGGACGGCGGCCTCGTGAGCAGTATAGGCGAATTCTTGAAGAAACAGCCGGAATTGAACCGATACGCATTCATGAGGCGGTATTGGTTCTTCGATACCGTAAAGGAGATAGCGCAAAAATGCGGCTCGAGCGAGAGCAGGATAGCGTCCATGCTTTTCAGGATGAGGAACGCACTCCGAAAATACCTTGAAAAGGAGGGGTATTTTGATGACAGACAGGGATAAGCTCATCGAGCGCGCACGGGCGCTTTCGGAACTGGATGAGGGGCTTATCGGCGAGGCGATGGGGGAAAGGTCCCGCAGAAGGCTCGGCCTTCGCGCCGCCGCAGCTGCCGCAGCCGCGCTGCTCATAACGGGCCTGGCGCTCATACTTTCGCTTTATCATGGCGGCAGGAAAAACGCAAAGGAGGTCTCGATCGCCACAGAGCTTCCCTATGCGACCTATGAAGCTTCGGTAACGGAGCCGCCCGCGACTCCAATGCCCCTTCCCTCCGAAGCGCCGACAGAAGGCCCTGCGGCGTCCGCCGCGCCCGCAAGCAGCGCGGCGCCGACCGAAAAGCCCTCTCCCAAGGCTACCGGAAAACCCAAGACCTGCGTTTTTGCAAGCGAGGATGAATTCATCGCCGCCGTCCGGGGCGCGGATGAGGCGGATAAGCTGCTTTACGGTATAGACCGCTATTTCGTACCGGCGGCCGTTCCGGAGGATGCGGAGCTTGACGGTATAAAGGTGTCGGCGAACGCGATCGCTTTCAGCTACGGCTCCGGAAAATATGAATTCGCGTGGCTCAGAGGCCAAGAACCGGAGGAATACTTCGGCACTCTCGATAAGCTCTATCACGGAAGCCGGCAAGGGGAATTCTATATAGCCGAGAGCGACCATATCAAGGTCTTCCGCGAGCAGTACGGCTGCGTGTTCTTCGCCGGTCTGCCGTTGGGCTCCGATACGGAGCTTATCGAAAGCTTCTGCAGCGCCGTCGAAAAGGGTGTTTAAGAAAGGAAAAAACAATGAAAAAGCTTATAATATATTTATTATCTATACTGCTTGCGCTCGGCTTCTGCGCCTGCGCGGCAAGCCCCAAAAACGCGGTGCTTAACGAAACGATAACGGAGATACCCGGAACGAAGGCGGAGGCTGCCGCCGCGCCTGCGGAAAAGGCCGAAGATGAGCCTGCCGTGACGCAGATCCCCGGAAGCACGCAGACGGCCGTGCCCACGGCCCCTCCCGGAGCCGAAGAGACGGAAATGCCTCCTGCCGATACCGAAGCGCCGACGGCTGTGCCCGTGACCGAGCCTCCCGAGATAAAGCCCACGCCCGATCCCACCGCGGCTCCGACCGCCACTCCTAAGCCGACGCCCACGCCCACGCCCAAGCCCACCGCGGCTCCGACCGCCGCGCCCACGCCCACTCCCAAGCCGACGCCCAAGCCCACGCCCACGCCTACGCCCAAGCCGACGGAGAAGCCCGACGAAGGGGAATTCCCCAAGCACGGGTACATGAAGGTGCTTTCAAACGGCGGGCTTTATACTCCGTATGAGAATTATGAGCAGAGCAGTATATGGCTGGACGATATAGGCGGATTCATACACGGTGACGGTATCGGGTTCTATAATGTCCTGCATGGGAATGAGGAGCTTGCCTCCCAGCTCCCGCGAGTGCCGTATGACAGGGGCTTTGAGTTAATGCTTGAGCCGCGCTGCAGCGTATATAGGATAGACGTTTACGATCCCGTTTCGCTTGAGCGGATCGCGCACCGCATAACGGAAGCGGAGCTGCGGGCAATGCTTGCGGAGAACGAGGACGGGGCGATAGTATCCGTTTTCGTCAGCTGCAAATGGCGGTATATCGAAGCTCAGGAAAAATACGAGACTTGGGCCAACAGCTATAACTTTTTCATGGAGGGGCAAGGATAATAAAATATATTGTTTTTTCGCCTGCCATATTCCCCCTTAAAAAGCGTCTTATAGTGTGAAGGGATATTATCCCGACGACGAGATCTGCAGACGAATGATTCTTGATCGGGGAAATAACTGAAAGGAAAGCTTTTAACATGAAAAGGATATTTTTGACGTTCATCTCGCTGCTCATGGCGCTCTTGCTCTGCGCCTGCATGGAGAGCCCCAAGCCCGGCAGCGGGGATACTCCCGCCGCGGGGATAGGGGATAATAACGGGATGGAAGCGACCGCGGAGCCCGAAGCGACCGCGGAGCCCGAAGCGACCGCGGAGCTCGGGATCACTGCGGATCCCGGGAATACCGAGGAGCCCGCGGCGGAGCGCCCGGAGGAGGACTGGCTGATACTCACATGGAACGGAGAGCGGGTGACGCCCTGCATAAGGTTCCTTTACGGCACGAGCGTCGCGGAGAACGAGGACGGCTCCTTATCCGCCATTGAGGCGGACGGAGCGGCGTTCTTCGAGGGGATAAAAGGGGCCGCGGGGCAGACGCCCGAGGTCGGCCCGGATTTTGAGCTTGAGATAGCGGAGGGCTGCTGGCTGCAGCAGGTGAAGGTCTACGACCCCGTTTCGCTGGAGGAGAGGGCGTTCGATGCAGCCGCGCAGGAGATCTTGGATATCATCCATCTGGGGTCCCCGGAGGATGTGATAGTCGAGGCGATAGTCACCCATACCGGCAATTACTATGCCTCATTGGACGAAAGCGAGCGCATGACGTACAGCTATGCCTTCACAGTCAAGGGCAATGAAGCCTATCAGACCGGGGAGGAGCCCGGCGGGGAGCCCGGCGGGGAGACTTCCGGGGATCCCGCTGAGGAATGCGCGGTATTCACGAGCCTTGAGGAGCTCGATGCGGCGCTTGAGGCGGGCTTATCGGGGCTCGAGGGATACTATATCCCCACGGCGCTCCCCGGCGAGACCCGCTTCGAGAGGGTATCCGTCACGCCCGACGCGGTGGAGATAACATACCACATCGAGCCCGAGTGGGATTATGAGGAGGGCGACCCGACGAGCGTGGTACTCATATGGCACAGGGGCGCCGGCGCAGACGAGGCCGAAGAGCTTGCGCGCGAAGAGGGCGGCGGAAAGGTCGTCGAGCGCGAGGGCGTGTGGATAGTAAGGTCAAACGAGCTGCAGCGCCATGCCTATTGGGCGACGGAGCGCGGGGACGTGCTCGAGATAGTCTACCCCTTCTGCTATCCGGAGGACAGCGACGCGGTCGCCTTTGCTCACGCCGAATGGATACCGGCGGAATAATCTAATCAAAAGCATTTGCCCGCTTAACGGCGGGCTTTTCTTCCGGGCAGCGCGGCCTGGTATTCATTATCGGATCGAACGAATAAAAAGTATATTGCATAAAAAACCCTTTACCCGCTTTAAATCAAGCGGG
Organism: uncultured Clostridia bacterium; assembly: GCA_947306125.1. Taxonomy (GTDB): domain Bacteria; phylum Bacillota; class Clostridia; order Christensenellales; family CAG-138; genus UBA3857. The sequence goes on from CAMZFO010000010.1 coordinate 10,295, forward strand.
TATTCTGTTATAATTCATATGTTAGACCTATATCAGCAAAGGAGATAAAACCATGCCCGTTAATCTTAAAGGCCGTCACCTCTTGACTCTCAAGGACTTCACTCCCGAGGAGATCATGTACCTCCTGGACCTCGCCGCCGATCTTAAGGCGAAGAAGCGCGCCGGTATCAAAGGCGATCTGATGGAAGGCAAGAACGTCGTCCTTCTGTTCGAGAAGACCTCCACCCGTACCCGCTGTGCGTTCGAAGTCGCCGCTTACGACGAGGGCGCTAACGTCACCTTCCTTTCCAACTCCCAGATGGGCAAGAAGGAATCCCTTGAGGATACCGCGAAGGTCCTCGGCCGCTTCTATGACGGCATCGAGTTCCGCGGCTTCAAGCAGGAGACCGTTGAGCTGCTGGCCAAGTATGCCGGCGTTCCCGTATGGAACGGTCTTACCGATATGTTCCATCCCACCCAGGTGCTTGCAGACCTCTTGACTATCCGCGAGCACGTTGCGAAGCCCGTCAACAAGGTCAAGCTCGTTTACGTCGGCGACGCCCGCAACAACATGGGCAATTCCCTCATGATCATCTCCGCTAAGCTCGGCATGAGCTTCGTCGGCATTGCTCCCAAGTGCCTCTGGCCCGAGGCGGGTCTTGTAGGCGAGATGCGTGAGCTCGCGGCCGAGACCGGCGCTTCCATCGAGTTCTCCGAGGATATCGCCGCCGTCGACGGCGCGGACGCCATCTATACCGACGTTTGGGTATCCATGGGCGAAGAGGATCAGTTCGCCGAGCGCATCAAGCTCCTCGAGCCGTATCGCGTGACCATGGACATGATGAAGATGACCCACAATCCCGACGTCATCTTCCTGCACTGCCTGCCCAGCTTCCACGATCTCGAGACCTCCGTCGGCCGCGACATCTATGAGAAGTTCGGCCTGACCGAGATGGAAGTCTCCGACGAGGTGTTCCGTTCGTCCATGAGCAAGGTTTTCGACGAGGCCGAGAACCGTATGCACACCATCAAGGCCGTCATGGTCGCCACCATCGGCAAATAATTAACAGCAAAACCTCGACGGAGTCCGCTTGCGCGGGCTCCGTATTTTATTAAAAACTTGCCCCCGCGCGGTTTTTCGGTTATAATACCGGCATGGAAAACTCAAACGCATTACCCGAAAAGAATAAAAAGGTCCCGCGCATAAAGCGCGGATGGCTTATCGCTCTCATCTGCGCGGGAGCCGTGCTGCTGGGCTTTTTTGCCGCCGCGCTCCTCTCCCTGCGCTGGAATAAGGATATCACGGTATCGAATTACGAGCTCCGCTCCGAAAAGCTGACGGAGAGCGTCCGCGTCGTGCTCATATCCGATCTGCACCGCAGGAAATTCGACGAGACAAATCAGCTCCTCGTGGACAGAACGGCGGAGCAGGAGCCCGATATCATCTGCGTCTGCGGCGATATGCTCGAGCATTACAATACCGCCGAGCAGAAGGACGAGCTCGTTTCACTCTTCGAGCGGCTTGTTAAGATCGCGCCCGTTTATTTCGCCCCCGGCAATCACGATTACGACGTATACTGTCAGTACGCGGGCAGGCAGAACAAGGAATACGTATTCCAGGGCCCTCCCTCCAAGCTGCGCGAAAGGCTGGAGGCGACCGGCGCGGTGTTTTTGGAGAGCGAGTACGTCGAGACCGAGATAAACGGGCAGAGCATACGCATAGGCGGCTTCTATCCCTTCGCTTTTCAGACGCCGGACGAGACCGATTTTTCCTTTGAGAGCCGCAAGACCTTCCTTGAGGATTACTGTATGACGGACGATTTCAAGCTCATGATCTCGCACCGCCCGGACAGCTACGTGCTCGACGAGAGCGCGATGGATTGGGAGATAGACCTTGTGGTCTGCGGGCATACGCACGGCGGCGTCGTCCGCATGCCGTTCGGCCTGGGCGCCGTTTGGACGAACGAGGGGCTTTTTCCCAAGCACGATATGGGATTTTTCAGCGAGGGGAATATGAATATGGTCATCACCTCCGGCCTCGACGGGCACGGCAAATTCCCCCGCGTATTCAACCCGCCCGAGATCGCGGTCGTCGATCTGCTGCCGGCGGAATAACCGATCGGTAAAAGCGTAAAGGCTCCCGCGATCAAACCGCGGGAGCCTTAATATTGCATTGTTCGATTATTCGGCCAGCGCGAGCATCGCGTCGGCTATCATATGCGCGTTGAACATCAGATCCTCGATGGATATGAACTCGTTGGGCATATGCACGGGAGCGGGATGACCGGGTATCTCGCTGCCGAAGGCGACCGCGTTGTCGAAGGCGCGGGCATAGGTGCCGCCGCCTATCGCAAGCGGGGGCAGGCGGTTGCCGCTGCGCTCCGCGTAGACGTCCAACAGCTTGGAAACGAGCTCGGAATCCGCGGGAACGTAAAGCCCGTGCTGCGCGTGCTCGTGGATTATCTCCATGCCCAGAGCGGCCTTCTGCGCCTCCTTCACCTGCTCCGCCTCAACGGAGATGGGATGGCGCACGTCGATCTTGAAATCGACTATGCCGTTCTCGTTCCACTCGATAACGCCGGGATTCAGCGTCAGCCTGCCGGAAGCGTCGGTGATGTCAAGGCCCATGCTCTCGCCGTGCAGACCCATGCCGAGCGCCTCGTGCATGCGGGCGATCACCCTGCCGTCCTCGCCGTCAATACCCAGCTTGTCGAGCACTGTGAAGGCGGCCTGTATGGTGTTCCTGCCGTCCTCGGGCATGGAGGCGTGCGCGTCGAGACCGATAACGGTGAGGCTCGTGCCGCCCTCGGCGTCCTCGACCTCGAATGTGAAATCATCGAGCCCGGAAGCGGCGATGGCTTCGTTCACCCTGCAGGAGCATACGGGCACGAATATCTCCGTGCGGCCGGGAACGACGTTCGGCCGGGTGCCGGCCTTCATGCGGACGCGGCTTTCGAAGCGCTTCTCAAAGGTGGTGTGCAGTATGCCCTTTTCCGAATTGACGACGGGGTAATTTCCGTCGGGAGTGAAGGCAAGCGTCGGAGCCTCGCCGTGCTCCTTATAGTAATTCATGCAGCCCCAGCCGGTCTCCTCGTTGGTGCCGAGTATTATGCGGATGCGGCGCTTCAGGGGTATGCCGGCCTCCTTGATGGCGGCGAGCGCGTATATGGAGGCGAAAGCCGGGCCCTTGTCGTCAAGGGTGCCGCGGCCGTACATGATGCCGTCCTCTATCTCCGCGCCGTAAGCGGGGTGATCCCAGCCGGTGCCCTCGGGCACGACGTCCAGATGGCATACGACGCCGAGCATCTCCTCGCCCTCGCCCAGTTCTATACAGCCGACGTAGCCCTCCATGTTTTCCGCGGCAAGGCCGAGGCTTTCGGCGGTCTTCAATGCGTGCTCCAGCGCCTCCGCGACGGGCTTTCCGAAGGGAGCGCCGTCCTCCGCCGCGCCCTCGGTGCTGGGTATGCGGATGCTCTCCTGCAGCGAGGCGATCAGCTTTTCACGGTCGCGTTCGATGATTGCGTCAACGATCTTATTCATGGGTTTATCTCCTTTGCAAAATGCATTTTGATCAGTTCATGGTGCCGAAGCCGCGCCCGACGACCTCGGTGGTCTCTATGATGGAGAAGAGCGCCTTGGGGTCGTGCTCCTTGACTATGCTCTTGAGCTTGGCGAGCTCGGTGGTCTTGACTATGCAGTAAACGAGCTTGCGGGGCTGGCCGGTGTAAGCGCCTTCGGCGTTGATATAGGTCACGCCGCGCCGCATCTGCTGCAGCACCTGCGGGGCGATCTCGTCCCACTGTTCGCTGATTATGAACACGGCCATGCTGTGATTGACTCCGCGCAAAGCGAAATTATAGGCCATATTGGTCACGAACATGGCGACCATGCTCTCGAGCGCCACCTCAATGCCGTAAGTGGGGATGAGGAAGCTCATTATTATCAGGTTGAATACGATATTGAACGAGCCGGCGGGTATGGAGAGCTTGTGCGAGAGCACGACGGTGATGACGTCTATGCCGCCTACGGTCGCGCCGCGCTTGACGACGAACGAGTTGGTCACGCCGATTATCGCCGAGCCCACTATCGCGGAGAGCAGGGCGTTGTCGCCGAGCTTGCTCGCGGAGCTGATGCGGTCCATAAGGGGCAGCTCGAACATCAGCGAGTAGCAGAGCGTGGCGAAAAGGCTGAACAGGGCGAATTTCCAGCCCTGGTTCCTGATGCCGTAAATGGCGATGGGGATATTGAGCCCCAGCAGCACCGCAAAGCGCGGTATCTTCCAAAGATAGTTGAAGAGCAGGGAAAGACCCGTCACGCCGCCCGAAAGGAAGTGGAAGGGGACGTAAAAGTATGAGAGCACGCAGCACTGCACGAAGCAGACGGCGAAAATTATCGCCAGCGTCACAAAATCGTGGCGCGGGATGAACGAACGCTCATATGGATCGAATGCGCGGGCCTTTGCGCTTTTGTCTTTTGCCTGCATATGCTTCCTCCTGATATCAGAACAGATGGAGTACGTACTGATTAAGCAGCACGAAAACGCCGAGCGCGAGCGTGTAGATAATGAAGCCCGCAAAGCTCTTTTTGGTTATGAGGCGGATCATGAAGCGTATGGCGAAATAACCGGAAACGCCCGCGGCGAGCATGGCGATGAGAATGCCGTACCAGGTGAAATCGCCCGTGCCGTTTTTGATAAGATCGGGCACTTCAAGCACCGCGCCTCCCAAAATGGCGGGGATGGAGAGCAGGAAGGAGAACTCCGCCGCCTCCTTCTTTTTGACGCCGCAGAAGAGCGAGCCGGTGATGGTGGCGCCGGATCTCGAGACGCCGGGAAGCGCGGCGACGCCCTGCAGCGCGCCGATAATAACGGGGTGATACCACTTCATGGTGTTGCAGGTGCGGGTGCGCGGTATCCTCGCCTTGGCGTATTCCGCCGCGGTGAGTATGAGGGCGGTGCCTATGAAGCAGAAGCCCAAATATTTGCCGCTTTCGGCCGCGTCGAATACCTTTTTGAACGCGACGGCTATCACGACGGTGACGAGCGTGGCGACTATCAGCCAGAGCGTCTTCCACTGCAGGGGCTTTTTGATGATGGCCAGGATCTGCTCACGGTAGACTATGCAGACCGCGGCGAGAGTGGCGACGTGCAGCAGCACGGTCATGAGCTGACCGCCCTCGGATATGCCGAATATCCTTTGAACGAGGAGCAGATGGCCGCTCGAGGAGATGGGAAGGAACTCGCCCAGACCCTGCACGAGACCCAGTACGATGCACTTTATAAGCTCGATAATGACTTTCAAAATTGACCTCCGAACGCTCAAATTTCCACAAATAGTATAGTAACATAATATGCGTCCGATTTCAAGAATAAGGATAAAAAAAGGGGGGCGAGCCCCCTTTTTCATTCGTCGTTAAGTCTTGTTTCCCGGCGCCTCATAAAGCGGAAAAACAATGAAGTCGGCGGCCCGGCCGCCTGATGAAGAAGGCGCGGCACGAGCTTGCAAAAACAGCCTTATCACGCCGCGCCGTCGTCGGATCGGTGCGTATCAGCCCGCCGCTCCGGTCAGGAGCGAGCAAGCTATGCAGGAGAGGCAGGACATCGCGATTATGCCGAGTATGGCTCCGAAGCAGCCGACTATGCCCATTACGAGCCCGGCGGTCGAGAGCCCCAGCGAGTCTTCGCCGAGCTTGGCCTTTTTCATGCCTATCGCTCCGAAAACTATGCCGAGCACGGCAAGCACGAATCCGAAGTGCCTGAGAACGGGCACGACGGGCGAAATGAGCCCCGCGGCTCCGCAGGCCACAGCGACTATCGAGGCGGTTCCGGTCTTTTTCTTTTCATTCATTGGCATTTACCTCCTTATCGTCCTCCCCGGGCGGGGCGCGCAGCGTTAAGAAGAGGCAACGGTGTTGCGTCTTTAGCGGAGCGCCGCGGAAACTCCGTTTCCGAGGCATGGACCGCCGCAATAGCGGCGGTGGATAGGGTCAATCCATCCTGTAGCCGACGTTCCTTACGGTGATTATGTTCCGGCCGTTTTCGCCGAGCTTCTGACGGAGGGTCTTAACGTGCATATCGACCGTGCGGGTCTCGCCCGCAAAGTCGTAGCCCCAAACGGTGTTTATGAGCTTCTCGCGGCTCTGAACGGTGCCCTTGCCGCTCATGAGCGCGTAAAGCAGCTCGTATTCCTTGAAGGTGAGCTCTATCTCCTGCCCGTCGCAGGTGACGCTGCGCTTGTCGCAGTCCATCACTATGCCGCCGCAGACGAGCTTTTCATGCGCGGGATCGCGCGGAGCGGAGCGGCGGAGGAGCGCCTTGACTCTGGAGACCAGCTCCATAACGCCGAAGGGCTTTGTGAGGTAATCGTCCGCGCCTTGATCGAGCCCGCGGACCTTGTCGATCTCGCTCGATTTGGCCGTTACCATCATTATGGGAGCCTCGCTCGTCGCGGGATTCTCACGCAGGCGGGCGAGCAGCGCAAGCCCGTCCTCGCCGGGAAGCATTATGTCGAGCAGTATGAGCTGGGGAGCGGGATCCCAGACAATGGTCTCAAAGAGCTCGGCGCCGGAGGCGCAGGCGGTCACTTCAAAGCCGCTCGAACGCAGCGCGTAGCTTTCCAGCTCACGGATATCAAGATCGTCCTCGACTATATAGATCATTCCACACAACTCCTTCTCGTTTATCACGCTGAAATTATAACGCCCCGCCCGTGAAAAGTAAAATAAGAGCGGGTAAAAAACGGGTAAAAACTGTGTAAAGCCGCGGGGCCGCACACAGGCTTACCCTAAATTATATACCGTACCGGGCATAAAATCAAGGGGGCGAGGGGCTTAAAAGCCCCTCATGCGCTCTCTTCAAGCGCGATCCACGTGTGGTCGGAGAGGAACCGCGTCGCCTCCGGGCAGCCGCGGAAGAGGGAGAGGGCGCGGCGGCGGTCGACCTTTGAAAGGTCGATCTTCCCGCGGGGGAGAAGGGAGAAGAAGGCGTCCTCCCAATAGGGGGAGGAGAGGGTGCGGAAGGCGGTCGACTCCGCGAGAGAGGGGAGGGCGGCAAGCTCCTTTTCGGAAAGCGCGCCCTCGGAGCAGTAGACGGCCATTGCCGTCAGATCCGCCACGATGGGCAGCTCCGAGCAGGACTCGAGGAATTTGAGCCCCTCCTCGGAGTTGGGGATGCGCTCCGGACTCACCAGGAAGTCGAAGCGCTCGGCGCCGTGCCGCCGCAGCAGGTACTCGCTGCGGGTGCAGCCTCCGTAGAGGAGCACGAGAGCAACGGACTCGAAGAGCAGCGTCTCCGGCAGCGCGTTGCGGAAGTAGGTGATATCGGCGATGCTGCCGCCGATATACACGGAAACGGTGGGACGAAACGACATTGAATGCACCTCCTTGGCATAGTCGGGATTTTTGAGAATAAAAAATGCAGACCTCCTCCTTACGGAATCATCTGCTATCAAAAAACCCGCCCCGAAGGGCTATTCGGTTGTCACGAGTTGGGATTATAACAGAAGCGTTTGCGCTTGTCAACAGGGTTTTCAAATATATTTGCGGGTGTCTGATCGAATGTGATTTCGGCAGAAACGGAGCATATATCCTTATTGCTTTTCCTCCGGGAGACCGTCGTAAAAGCCTATACGGAGGCCGAAGCCGTCCTTCAGCATATGGTTATCGACTATGAGCCGGGCGCCGTCGTTCATTCGGATGGAATAGATAAAAACGTTGGGGTGAAAATATTTTCCCTGTGATACGCTCTTCCATGAAACGCAGTCTGAATAGAGATAATCGCGTTCGCCTCCGGGGAATATGCGGTATGTAAAGCCTTCCTCACGGAGCGTAAGACAGACGCTTCTATCGCGGACGCCTTCATATAAAAAATAGATTGCTCCGAGAGAAAAAAACACGGCAAGCAGTACCCCACTGATCCGATTTCCGGTGTCCCTTCCGCGGATCCCGATCAGAATAAGCACCGAGAACGGAACTGCAAGCGCGCTGTAAGCGGCGGCAACTGCCAAAGTTCCGTTCCTTCTTGTTCTATAAAGCTTTTTCGGCAGATCGTGTTCTTCCATGTTCGATACTTTATAAAAGGGCAGGCCTTGCGGCCTGCCTTTCAAGCATATGAGCTTACTTTATCTGATCCCTTACGGACTGCTTGCCGAGCTCGATGGCCTGCTCATTCAGAGGAATGAGGTGAGCTTTCTTCTCGCCCAGCTTATAGAGCAGCGCGTCGAGGACGCTCTTGGAATCAACGGCCTTGGTGGCCTCGAGGTATGCGCCGAGCATAGCCATGTTGCCTACCTTGGGATTGTTGAGGGAATCCGCGATCTCGTTGCAGGGGACGTAATAAACGTCGATATCCGTGCGGGTGGCCTTCTTGTCGATAATGGAGCTGTTGATGAACAGCTTGCCGCCGGGAAGCACGTTCTGCTCGAACTTGTCGAGGGAGGGACGGTTCATGGCGATGACGCAGTTAGCCATATTGATGCAGGGGGAAGCGATGGGATCGTCGGAAACGACGACGGAGCAGTTTGCGGTACCGCCGCGCATTTCGGGACCGTAGGAGGGGAGCCAAGATACGTTCTTGCCCTCATACATTCCGGCGTAAGCGAGGAGCTGGCCGATGAGCAGAACGCCCTGGCCGCCGAAACCTGCGAAAATGTTAGTCCAAAGCATATTTTTTCCTCCTTACCTTATTCGTTGGTGATGTCCTTCTTGACGCCGAGAGGATAATAGGGGATCATGTCGGACTTGATCCAATCCATGGCCTCGGACGGGCTCTTACCCCAGTTGGTGGGGCAGGAGGAAAGCACTTCAACAAGGGCGAAGCCCTTACCGTCAAGCTGGCACTGGAACGCCTTCTTGATGGCGGCCTTTGCCTTCCTGATGTTGGGGGTGGAATCGACGGAAACGCGCTCGACGTAAGCGGCGCCCTCGATCGTGGCGATCATCTCCGCGATGCGGATGGGCTTGCCGCAGTGCTCGGGATCGCGGCCGTAGGGGCTGGTGGTGGTCTTCTGACCCACGAGGGTCGTCGGAGCCATCTGACCGCCGGTCATGCCGTAAATGGCGTTGTTGATGAAGATGGTGGTTATCTTCTCACCGCGGTGAGCGGCATGGACGATCTCGGCGGCGCCGATGGAGGCCAGGTCGCCGTCGCCCTGATAGGTGAACACGACGTTGTGGGGATTGACGCGCTTGCAGCCGGTGGCGGCGGCGGGAGCACGGCCGTGAGCCGCCTCAACGCAGTCGATATCGAAATACTTGTAGCCGAAGACGGCGCAGCCGACGGGAACGAAACCGATCGTCCTGTCCTGAATGCCCAGCTCTTCGATGACCTCGGCAACGAGGCGATGCACGATACCGTGACCGCAGCCGGGGCAGTAATGCATGATGGTGTCCGTAAGAACGGGAGTTTTCTTAAATACAACGCTCATTTTTATTACGCCTCCCTCGTCTTGAGAATGTATTCGGCGATCTCCTCCGCGGTGGGAGTGTAGCTGCCGGGCTTGCCGTAGAAGTCGGTGGGCTTGGCGCCGTTGATGGCAAGACGCACGTCCTCGTGCATCTGACCCGCGGAGATCTCCACGGTCAGCTCGCGCTTGACGGAATCCTGAGCCATGACTTCATTGAGCTCCTTCTCGGGGAAGGGCCAGAGGGTGATGGGACGGATGAGGCCGACCTTGACGCCCTTCTCGGCGCAGATGGCGATGGCGCTCTTGCAGATACGGGCGACGGTGCCGTAGGCGCAGATGATGACCTCGGCGCCCTCGGTGTTGTACTTCTCGACCATGACTTCCTTCTCCTGGATCTCCTTATAGCGGGCCTGGAGCCTGTCGTTCATCTCCTGCAGCTCGTCTACCTCGATGTAGAGCGAGTTGACGATGGAGCGCTTGCGGCCGCTCTTGGGATCGTAGCCGGTTACGGCCCAGGGCTTTTCGGGAAGCTCGCGCTTCTCATGCTCGTGGAACTCGACGGGCTCCATCATCTGACCGATGATACCGTCGGCAAGGAGCATAACGGGGGTGCGGTAGATATCCGCAAGGTCGAAAGCGGTGTGCATAAGATCGACTGCTTCCTGAACGGAGGAGGGAGCGAGAACGATGAGGTGATAATCACCGTGGCCGCCGCCCTTGGTCGCCTGGAAGTAATCGCCCTGAGAGGGCTGGATGGAGCCCAGACCGGGGCCGCCGCGCATCATGTTGCAGATGACGCAGGGCAGCTCGGCGCCGGCGATATAGCTGATGCCTTCCTGCTTGAGGGAGACGCCCGGCGAAGAGGAGCTGGTCATGACCCTTGCGCCCGCGGCAGCGGCGCCGTAGACCATGTTGATAGCGGCGACTTCGCTCTCAGCCTGGAGGAAGCAGCCGCCCTCGATCTTGGGCAGACGCGCGGACATATACTCGGGAATGTCGTTCTGAGGAGTGATGGGGTAGCCGAAGAAGAAACGGCAGCCGGCCTGGATAGCGGCTTCGGGGATGGCTTCACTGCCCTTCATGAGTTTCTTTGCCATAGCTTCTTTCCTCCTTACTCTTTCTCAACGGTGATGACCGCGTCGGGGCAGGTCCATGCGCAGGATGCGCAGGCGATGCAAGCCTCCTGGTCGATGCACTCGGCGGGGTGATAGCCCTTCTCGTTGAGCTTGGTCTTCGAGAGCTGCATGATCTTCTTCGGACATGCCCTTACGCACAGCCCGCAGCCCTTGCAGCGGTTCTCGTCAACGGTTACTTTGGATACCATAACGATATGACCTCCTTGATATTTGAGCATTCCTGCGCCAATCGCGAACAGGCGCAGAACGCCCTTTTTTCCAAATTCCATTATAGCACTATTGCCCCGCGGGAAAAAGGCTTGGCCAAAATATATTAATATGAGCGGGAAAAAGCTTTACACTCCTTGCCGCGGGTGGTATCATGGCGATGAAATATATTTTTAACCGGCGGGAATGACCGCACCTGAATTGCGACCTTATAGGTGAAGATCTTCAAATGGAATTCCCGACGGAGAATTCCGCCGACCGCCGACAAAGCTGCTATAGAGGAGTAAAGCAATGAATGAAGCAGACCCGGTGCGACCAACGGGAGCCGCGCGGGTCAGCGCGTCCGCGGCGCGACAGCCGCGGAACTGCGATAAGCCAAGCCGGTCGAACCGCTCCTGCGAGACATATCCCCGCGGCTGATCCGATCTCTAATTGAGGAGCAGACTTGCTTTGTTTGGTTGTTTATACTCGGTATGGAGCATCGCAAGGGTTTGTCGGTAATCTCCGGAATTCCCGACGGGAAAATCCAATTTTGCTAAAGGAGGGACGCGACCGCATGACGGATGAAGAGATACTCGCTCTGTTCAACACAAGGGACGAGCGGGCCATTTTGGAGACCGAGGCCAAATACGGCGCTCTTCTGCGCCGCATCGCGCGGAACGTCCTGAAAAACGACGGGGATGCGGAGGAGGCGGTCTCGGATGCGCTCCTTGCCCTCTGGCAGAGCATCCCGCCGGAAAAGCCGGAGTCCCTGCGGGCGTATGCCGCGGGCGCGGTAAAGCGTCGGGCTTTGAGCCTCTGCAGAAAGAAAATGGCGTTAAAGCGCGCCTCATCCCGGCTTGAGCTGACGGATGAGCTGGATGAATGCATCCCCGCGCGGGCCGATGCGGAGAGCGGTCTTGAAGCCGCAGAGCTTTCCGCCGCCATCACCGCATGGCTCCGGACGCTCGATAAGGAGGACAGGGTGCTCTTTGTCAGAAGATACTGGTACGGGGATCCGGTAAAGGAGCTTGCCCGGGAGACCGGATCTGCCCCTCAAAGGCTGGCAAAGCGGCTCTTCCGCCTCCGCTCGGGGCTGAAAAAGCATCTGGAAAAGGAAGGTTATTCGATATGAACGGCAGTGAAATAATGCTTGACGCCGTGAACGGGATCGCGCCCGATCTCGTGGACGAAGCGGCGGGATACAGATTCAAAAGGAACGGGACGAACGCCCTTGCATGGGCCGCGGCGGCGTGCCTGATGCTCGGCGTAGGCGCGGCTATGGCGGCGGCGCTGCTGAACGGCGCCGAAACGCCCGGGAATGAGACGGCGCAGGGGATAGATACAGCGAAAAAAACGGAGCAGATATTGCCGCAGCCCACAGAAGAACAGAAGGTCATGTATAATTCCTCCGATGAATTCATCAGCGGGTCTGTACTGAATAAAGGCGATCTGATAATTTCCGAAGCGCTTCGAAAGGCAATGGCGGAGGAGACCGATACGAACTGCCTGTTTGCCGTAAAAATACTTGCAAGCGCCTGCGAAAAGTCGGAGGCATACATTGAAAACATGAACGACCGGCTGTTTTCCGATCCCGTATATATGCAGTTCATGCGGGAATTTGAGCAGTGGGAGCCGACGTATGAGTTGACGGAAACCGAGCGCAGGCTTGAGGAAAAGGGCGTGTCCCGTGTGGATATAGCGATGGATCGGTTCAAGGAGATATGGAAGAGTGAAAAATCCGAGGAGCTTGCCGCAAGGCTTGAAGAGCTTGAAGCGCAGATGGATGATTGGCGGGAGAATCTGACCGGGTTAAGGGAATACCTTGAAGTCTGCCGGGCGGAGGAACTTGCAAGGCTCATTGGGCTTGGATATCCTATCGAAACCAATGAGTTCGGACAATGGTGCTCAAAGCTCACGGCGGATCAGATAAACGCTTTCCCCGCCGATCCCGGCTGGGGGTACAAGATACTGTGGGCGTCGGACGGAGAAGGATTCGTTTGACGAACGGGTTAGAGTGGATAAACAGCATAGCAATTCCTAAATACATTGCTATAGCAATTATAAAGCAAACCGGAGGCCGCTTGGCCCCCGGTTTTTGTTATCCGGTCTTAGTTCGCGTCGGTGAATTCGGTGATGCCGTCGATCCTCAGATCGAAGTAAGGAGCGGAACGGTACTCGGACTCATGGAAGTAACCGTCGGAGATGACGTTGATCGTCTCACCGGGATACTGAATGGCGGAGTAATCGGCGTTCATGGTGGAGAAATCAAACTCATGGGCTTCCTTCTTTTCGCCGCCCACGGTGAAGTTATTGATATCGAAAACGTGGAAGGTGCCGGCCTTTATGCCGTCGATTATCTCGGCGACCTTCTCGGCAGTGCCCGCGGCGCAGGAGGGCCCGAGAGCGGAGATCATAACGGCGTCAGCCTCGTAACCGGCCATGTAGTCGTGCTTCATCTGCTTGCCCTCGATGAAGTCCTTGAGGATCATGGTGTAAAGCACGGACCAGTTGTTCTGAGCGGAGGTCAGAGCGGCGTTGGGAGCGACGCTGAGCATGTCGATATTGTAGCCGACGGAGTAAGCGACCTTGCCCTCCTTGAGAGCGGCCTCGACAGCGGAGGGAGCGCCGGTGGAGTCGGCGTGCTGACCGATGATGACGCAGCCCTTGGCCATGAGCGCCTTAGCGGTCTCGTTCTCCTTGTTGAGATCGAACCAGGAGGAGGTATACATAACGTCCATATGGGCGTCGGGAACTATGGAGCGGATGCCGAGGAAGAAGGCGGTGTAGCCGGAAACGACCTCCGCATAGGGGTAAGCGCCGACGTAGCCGACGTAGGGATCGGTGACGGCGCCCGCGTCCATGAGCTCCTTGAGCTTCATGCCGGCGACGACGCCGGAGACGTAGCGGGACTCATAGGTGTAGGGGAAGAGGTTGACGACGTTGCCCAGCTTGCAGACGTTGGCGGTATCGCCGGTGGCGGGGCAGAAGAGGACGTCGGGCTTCTCGGAAGCGGCCTGGACCATGTAGGACTGATGACCGTAGCTGTTGGAGAAGATGATGTTGCAGCCCGCCTCGCAGAGATCGATGGCGGTGTCGTAGCACTCGGCATTCTCATGGATGACGTACTTCCAGGTGACCTGATCGTCGTTCACGCCGACGGCGGCCATGGCGGCCTTGAAGCCTTCGATATGGGCGGCGGTGTAGCCCTCGTTCTCGTCGCCGACGAGTATGACGCCGATCTTCAGATCGGAGACGTTGTGAGCGACGTTGTTGAAGGGCCTCTCGGTGGCCTCGGTATTGCCGTCGTCATTCCCGGGCTTGGTGCATGCGGCCAGCGCGAGAACCATCAGTGCGCAAAGGATGATTGCCAGAAACTTCTTCATTTTTTCCTCCCAAAAGCATTATTTTTTGGTAATACCTTCCGAGAAGGTCTCACCGTTTTGTGACAATAATATCACTTCTACATTTTAATCCAAATTTCGACTTGTGTCAAGGTCGGAGAGGGAATATAATTCTTGGCAAAAGTCGTTTGCATGGCGTGAATAAGGGTGCTGTGCGATACTGACCGTTAAGCTAAATTCCAATCAAAAAGCATGGCGGCAGATTGTACTCCGTGCCGTGCTAAATTCATTGCGCTGCCGCGATATGTCAAGCGTCTGGCCCCCTTGTCAAGGCAAGCTGTCAGCGTTAGCTGACTGAGGGGCGACTCTTTGGTACGGGTCGACTTCATTCCAACAGCGGAATTGTCTCGCAGGAGGGCGAATACCGGTTGCCGTAGGCAATTTCAAGCATCCGGTGA
>CAMZFO010000011.1 GCA_947306125.1 uncultured Clostridia bacterium
GAGGCCTACGCCACAAAATCGGAAGGGAGGTTCGCGCTGCCTCTCGGGATCTATGACGGAGAGACCCCGGTCGGTTTTCTGATGATCGGTTATGACTACCCGGATTTCTGCGACGGAGAAGCCCCGGAGTATCAGAAAAACAGTTACCTGATCTGGCGCTTCATGATCGATAAAAACTATCAGAGAAAAGGCTACGGCAGAGCAGCCATGCAGCAGGCGCTGGAACTCGTGCGGTCTTTCCCATGCGGGGAATCAAAATACTGTTGGATCTCCTATGAGCCGGAAAATGAAGCCGCGAGAAAGCTGTATGCGTCCTTCGGCTTTGTGGAAGACCCGGAACATTATGTAGAAGGCGAAGAAATGCCCGCGGTAATGAAGCTGTAAACCGGCAAAAAGCTGTGAAGCAAAAACAAAAAAACGGAAGTGGGAAAAGTGATATTTGAACTTAAGGATACGAAGAAGGCCGCACCGCTCTTTGAAGGGCTGCATGACTCGCTGATCCAGACCTGTCTTGAGGGTCTTATGGGCGGCAAGGTGTACGTTACCGATACGGAAGCGCCGCGCTCTGCGCTGGCTTTCGTCGCCGAATTCGCGTATTTTGCCGGGGAGCCTGACCGTGAGCTTGCCGCGTTCAAGCCCCAAGGCTACGCCGGCATGGTGCCGCCGGATGAACGCTGGGCTCAGCTTATCGAGGAATACTGGCCGGACGCCGACAAGACGACCCGCTATGCGCTCAAAAAGGATGGGAAGTTCGACCGCAAAAAGCTCGAAAGCTTTATCGCCGCTATTCCGGACGGATATGAGCTTAAAAGGATCGACGGCGAAATCTACGATATGCTTATCGAGGACGAGGATTTCGACGACAACGTCAGCCATTTCGAATCCAAGGAACAGTACCTTGATATGGGGCGAGGCTTCGTCATAATGAAGGACGGCAAAATCGTTTCCGCCGCCTCGAGCTACACCGTTTACAGCAAGGGCCTGGATATTCAGATAGACACGGCTGAGGCTGAACGGCGCAAGGGTTTGGCGACCGCCACAGGCGCCGCGCTGATACTCTCCTGCCTGGAAGACGGGCTTGCCCCAAGATGGGATGCGGCAAATACGGATTCGCTGCATCTTGCCGAAAAGCTCGGTTTTGAATTCAGCCATGAGTACCTCTGCTATTGGGTGGACGCGATATTCGACCGCGTTATCAAGGATCCGGACAGGTCCCTTTGGGATTCCTTCTGCGGCCGCTACGAGATGGAAAACGAGAGCCGTAAAGTATTCGAGATCCTTTTGAAGGACGGCGATCTGTATTGCGCGTTTTCCGGCAAGAACGGCGATCCCCTGGAGCTGAAGCTCTTCCCCGTAGGAGAGAACGAATTCGGCTTTTTGTGGGCCGACGACGTTATAGTTTTTAAAGACGGCGCTATGATCGTCAACAATATCAAATGCAATAGAACGAAAGACTGAAAGCTGTGATAGGCAGCTTGGGAGGAAATATGATCCATCTTGAAAAACTGACTTATGATAACTTTTACGACGTATTTGAGCTCAAAGTGAAGAAGGTCCAGTACCCCTTCGTGGCGAGCAATATGTTCAGCGTCGCGGAAGCTTACGTCACCATGATAAACGGCGGGCACGTTTACCCATTCGCCATCTATAACGATAAGAAGCTTGTGGGCTTTATCCAGCTTGCCTACGGCGAAAACGCCGATCAGGACGGCGTGAGCATGGAGAAGGACAGCTACGAGGTCTGGCGCTTCATGATCGACAAGCGCTATCAGGGCCGCGGCTACGGCAGGGAGGCCATGAAGCTCGCGCTCGATTTCATCAGGACCTGGCCCTGCGGCAGGGCGGAGCTCTGCTGGATCAGCTACGAGCCCGAAAACGAGGTCGCAAGGAAGCTTTACGCCTCCTTCGGCTTCGAGGAGACGGGCGAGATGTGCGGGGACGAGATCGTCGCCGTGCTGAAGCTTTGATATGAACTTAAAACAATTTCGGAGGATAATTATGAAGATCGAACTTTTACCCGTTACAGATGAGAACCGCGAGGCGGTTTTGGCTCTTTCCGTGCGTGAGGATCAGCCCTTCGTCGCGCCGAACGACGTTTCGCTGCGTCAGGCGGAGGAAAGGAACGAGGAGTACCCCGGCGTCGCGCGCCCGTTTGGGATATACGCGGACGGCAGGCTGGTGGGCTTTACTATGTTCAGCTTCGCCCCTCAGGAGGAGGACGCGGACGACCGCTACTGGCTCTGGCGTTTCATGATAGACAAGAGCGAGCAGGGCAAGGGTTACGGTCAGGCCGCCCTTTCAGAGATCATCCGCTATTTCAAGGAGAACGGCGCGGACAGGCTCTATCTTTCCACCGAGCCGGAGAACGAAGCGGGCCTGCATATCTATCACAAGGCGGGCTTCCGTGAGACCGGCGTCATTTCGGACGGCGAGGCAGTGCTGATGCAGATGCTGAAGGGCCCGAAAAAGATCGTAAAGGAGTATTACGGCGTCGAAGTGGATAAGGCAATGCGCATAAAGGGCAAAAAGGGCTACGGCGTGAGCATTGCGGTCAGCGATTCCGACGGAGATATCTCTACCTATTGCTCCGGCAGCGGCAGATACGGCGAGGACTTCCCCGTGAACCCGGATATGCTGTTCCAGGCGGGCTCCGTATCCAAGCCCATGTTCGCGCTGACGCTGCTCCGCTTTGCGGATAAGGGCCTCATCGACGTTGACGCGGATATCTCGGGCGTCGTGCCGGAGTTCGTCAAAAAGGGCCCGGTGACGTTCGCCGCTCTGCTCTCCCACACGGCGGGCTATAACGTGCACGGCTTCCCCGGCTACCCCGCAAAGCACGAGCCGCTTTCGCTCGAGGACGTGCTGAGCGGCAGGGGCAACACGCCGAAGCTGAGAAGGATCAGGCCATACGGCAAACAGCAAATGTACTCCGGCGGAGGCATAACGCTTGCCGAGCTCGCCTTCACGCGTATAACGGGGATGACTCTGCGCGAGGCGTTCCAAAAGGAGGTCGCCGAGCCTCTGGGCCTTACGCGCACCGGCTTCTTCCAGCCCCTGGACGAGGAGCTTGTCGAAAACGCCGCTTTCGGATCCAGGCTGGCGCAGAAGGAGGACGCCGCGCACGGGTATCACTATTACCCCGAGCACGCGGCGGCGGGCCTGTGGACAACGCCGACGGAGCTGGTCAAGATCGGCCTCGCACTTTCAAAGAGCTATCGCAGGGGCGGCCTCCTCAAAAAGAAGACCGCGCGCCGCATGATGACGCCTGTTATGGACGACTACGGGCTTTGCCTCGATGTTTGGGAATCGGAAGCGCGCAAAGACAGCGTTGCCGGCCACGGCGGAGAGAACTGGGGTTTTCTGACCAGCTGGGTCTTTTCCCGCAAGAAAGACATCTGCGTTGCCATCATGTACAACAACGTCACGGAAGCCGCTGACGAAGCGATGGAAGAGATCGCCTGCGAGATCTACAAAAACGCAAATGAGTAAAGCGAAAAAATGGAATACGGGCTTGAAGATCTGACAAACGAAGAAGCCGAATACATCGGCGAAGGGATAAATGAGATAGTGCCGCACGAGGTGGACGCGGACGAGGAAGAATTCGTCCTCAAGGTCGAGAACGAAAACGGCGAGATCATCGGCGGATGTATCGCCGAGGCTTACGAATACCGCTGGTCAAGGGTGTTTCTCAACACGCTCTGGGTGGACGAACGCTTCCGTCATCACGGCATAGGCTCCATGATACTCCGCGAGGTCGAGCGCACAGCAAGGGAGAAGGGCTGCCGGGTGGTGACGCTGGGCACCGCGAGCTATATGGCAAGGCCGTTCTATGAAAAGCACGGCTTCACGGTCTTTACGACCCTTAAAAAGGCAAACGGCTATATCAGCTATTCGCTGGTGAAGTATCTTGACGGGGAGACGCCGGAATACGTCCCGAGCGACAACAGCGGCGCCCGGTTCAGGCTCTCGCTCGGCAGCGACGGCGACGCGGAGATCATCGAAAACGGCATCCGTGCATACAGCGAGCTCTACGAGCCGAAATACGAAAACGTCGGCTTTTACAAGAAGCTCGCGGATAGGGACGGCAGGTTCGCCGCCGGTGTTATCGCGGACGCGGACAAGGGCGAGGCCTGCTTTGTCGAGGCGCTGTTCGTGGAAAAGCCGCTCCGGCTGCAGGGCCTCGGCACGCGGCTTTTGAAGGAGACGGAGGAATTCGCAAGGGCAAACGGCGCGTCTGTGATGCTGACGAGCGCGGGTGACTGGAACGTCGGCTTCTTCAAAAAGAACGGCTATGAGTTAAGAGGCGAGCTCAGGGACGTCCCCAAGGGACACGACTGCTACGAGCTCTTCAAAACCATCTGAAGCAGCGTGAGCCCGGAAACTTGATTTCGGGGAAGAACAAAACGGATATCGGCTCCGCGCCCCCTGCCCGGGACAGCGCGGAGCTTATTAAAGGAAAAGGCTTTAAGGCCGCGGCTTAAAACAGGGTCCGGAGCGGGAGGATGATATGCTGTTCGAAAACGCTTATTTCATTATCGGTAACGCCTATGCCGGAAAATCGACCATGGCGCGGCTTCTTGCCCAAAAGCATGACGGGATACTTTGCGGCGAGAACTGGCATGATTCCTATCCGGAGCAGCTCGATCCCTGGGAATTTCCCGGCCTCACCTATACGCGGGATCTTAAGGATTGGCACGATTTTATAAGAAGGACGCCGGAAGAGTATAAGGCGTGGATCGATGAAACGGCAAGGGAGTGCGAGATACTGGAGCTCAAAATGCTTCCGGAGATATGCAAAAAGGGCAGGCGGGTCTTCGTCGATACGAATATTTCCGCTGAAACGCTTAAGGATATCGCGCCTTGCGGGCACGTGCTCGTTATGCTCGCGGAGCCCGAGGTTTCGGCGCGCCGCTTTTTCGAGAGGCCCGACACGGAGAAGCAGTTTTTGTACCGCCTGCTGCTCGAGGAGGACGATCCCGAAGCGGCGATGGAGAATTTCCGCCGCGGGCTGGAGCTGATAAACTCCCGCGGGGAGTATGACCGCCTTATGAACTCGGGGTTCAGCGTAATACTGCGGGACGACTCGAGGAGCGTTGAGGAAACGCTCCGCCTGTGCGAAAAAGCGTTCGGCCTTTAACGCGCGGCTTTACGGGCGCAGGGCGCCGCACTGGGAGCAGGCGCAAAAGCAAACGGTCCTTTCACGCCTTACTTAAAGCATCGTCATGCGGCCCGCGTCCATCTCGCAGACGGTATCGCAGAGAGAGTCTATATCTGCGGCGTTATGGGAGGCCAGGAGTATCGTCCTTCCTTCCTCCGCGAGCGATCTGAAAAGCCCGCGCATCTCCCGAACGCCGTTCTTATCGAGCCCGTTCATGGGCTCGTCGAGTATCAGGAGCTTCGGCTCCTCCATTATCGCCTGCGCTATGCCGAGCCGCTGGCGCATGCCGAGCGAGTATCTGCCGACGGGCTTTTGGCTTAAGGGGTCGAGCCCGACCCTGCGCATGGCGTCGGCCGCCTGACGAATGCCTATCCTCCTTTTCAGCGAAGCAAGTATCTCAAGGTTCCTTATGCCGGAAATATAGGGCAGGAAGCCCGGCGTTTCGATTATGAGCCCGATATCCTCCGGAAAGTCGATATCGCGGCCTATACGTCTGCCGTCTACCAGCACGAAGCCTTCCGTCGGCTGCATAAAGCCGCAGATGCATTTGAACATCACAGTTTTGCCGGAGCCGTTGTTGCCGACCACGCCGTGAATTTTACCCCGCTCGAAGCCGCGGTCGATCCCTCGGAGCACGGTATCCTGCCCGAAGGTCTTGACGAGGCCGTGGAGCTCTATCGCGTTTCCGTTCGATTCCATCAGGCTTCCTCCGTTCCCAAGAAATTAAAGCTGTATTTGCGCATTGCGCGGATTATCAAAAACACCAATATCACAGAAAGAACTCCGAAGAAGAGATAGGTCTGCCAAAGCTTGGGCAGGAGATCCCAGCCGAAGCTGTGCATATGATATGTCGCGTGGTTGAGCGGCGAAAGCCAGCCCACGGCGACTCTTGCCTTGTAGAGCTCCTCGTCGGATATGCGGAACAGGGCTTTTATAAGCTCGGGATTCAGCAAAAAACCGAAGAGAGAGAAAACGAACGCCGCGATGATCCCCGCTCCCCTGCCGCGGCGGAGCTTTACGAGCAGCATGACGAGGGAGAGCACGAGCGTGTAGCCCGCCATCAGCGCGAACACGGCCGCGGCGCATTGATAGGGGCGGCTCATCTCAAGCGTTTTTATGAGCGCCGGCAGCACTATGCGGCTCCCCGCTCCGGAGTAGCCGAGTATCGCCGCCGTTTCCGACCACTTGTTTCCTATAAAGCTGTTCTTCATGCAGATCAGCGTGGTCACGGCGAATATGAAGGCCACGTATATCAGGGTCGCGAGAAGCACGTAAACGACCTGGCCCAGCGCCCAGGTGCGGCGCCTCATGCGCACGAGGTAATAGGGCGTGCCGGCGCCGAGATAGGGGATATCGGCAAAGAGCAGTATGAGCAGCAGAGATATCATCAGAACGGAGTTCGCGTCGCCGAAGGTCCAGATGAAGGGCTCGAAGGCCTGCATGGGAGCTCTCACGGAGAACGCGAAGGAGGCGGCCTTGTCCGAGAGCAGGAAGCAAAGTATGAAGGCCAGCGCGAAGGTGAGCAGTACGCGCACGCTTCCGCGCCATGTACTGAGATCATACCGCACGGCGGCGAATATCTCGTGAAGCCCGACGGCAAGCCCGCCGCTTTTTCTTGGGGAGACACGGGAGCGCACGATGCGCTTTTCAAGCCGCTTTGCCGAACGCTCCCTGCCGCAAACGCGGCGCTTTATCGTGTCGTCACCGAGCCGCCGCCTGCCGACGGGCAGGAAGGCGAGGAACAGAAGACACGTCAGCAGCAGAACGAGTATTGGGCAGCTCCACCCTTTAAGCGGCCGGTCCCCGGCAATAGTCAGCCAGTTCCTGGGGTTCAGCATGAGCTCCGCGCGCAGATAGCGCTCCTGCAGTATAATGAGCAGATAATAGGCGATAAAGGGCGAGGCGTAGGCCAAATGCACGTTTACGGTCAGCGCCGAGGCGCAGAGCCCGAACTCCGCCCAGAAGCACCCGCAGAGGAAGAAGGTCAAAAGCCCCGTCAGTATTTTCGGGATCACCTGCGGAGGCGCCTGTCCGCCCCTGTATTCGAAGGGAGAGAGTAAAAGGAAGAGCGTCAGATAAGCCGCCGCAAGCCCGAGCGCTGCCGCAAGTCCTCCCGAGAGCCCCGCGGCGAGCCCCTTGCCCGCAATATAGCTTCCCTTCGAGGTCCTCGCGAGGCAGAGCTTTGAAAAGCCGCTTTTCACGTCCTCCGCGAAGGACGCGGCAAAGGGTGCGGCGGCTATTATAGGCAGGCCGAACAGTATCGCGTCCCCGTTAAGCGCCCTTAAAAACACCGTGCGGTGCTCGCCGAAGGCGCAGAGCCCGCTTTCCAGTATCTTGAATACGCTCGAAAACGCGCCCGCGAGCACGCAGAGCCACGCGGCGCCGGCGGCAAAAAGGAAAGCCCTCCCCGTCGCCGCCCTTTTGATTTCAGCAGCAGCACATCTCATTTTTCATCTCATAATAGGCCTTCCCCCGGGCGGGGAAGGTGTCAGCGTAAAGCTGACGGATGAGGGGTATATACTTTATACGGAATTCCCATCGGGAATTCCATCCTTTTTAACTCCGGAGCACTAAGGGGCAAAGCGGCGGGCCGGCCGCTCTCATCCCTGCGGCAGGGACACCCTCGTACCGTCTATCGCGTTGAAGGCGACGGTGAGCCATCCGTCGAACGCCTGCTCGCCGGGGATATAGAAGTGCGAAACTCCGAGCCCGTCCCCCAGAGATACGTATTCGCCTATCCTGCATACCCAGACGGGTACCATGTAATAGTCCGCGGAATCCTTTTTGAGCTGAGGAACGACGGTGAGTATCATATCCTCCAACACGTAGTAACCCTCCGACTGATAGGGACTGTTGATAGCCGCGGTGAACAGCAGCTTTATCCTGCTCGTGAGCTCGTTGAAATCGTAGAGCTGCACGTTTTCATTCACGGTCGCGACGAGCTCATATGGATTTGAAAAGCGGATCCGCCCGATCCCGCTCCCGGTGACGTAAAGCCAGACGGTCTCCTCCCTTACCGGCTCGGAGTATTCAGCCGCATCGTCAACAAGGTCGAACATATTGGAAGCGTCGTACTGCGAAACGGAAAAGGGAACGTAGCCGAACGAGCGAATGAACCGAAGCTCCCAGCCCGTGCTCCGCACCTCGCGGGTGTAGTCGTTTATGCAGATGGCCTCGTCGCTGAAATAAAGCTCAAAGCCCTCCAGCTCCATAGCCGTGAAGAACGCTTCCGCCTCGGCCGCGGCCTCCTCAAGGCTTATCTCAGCCGAGAACTCCGGCGTATCGGGATTGTTCGGTCCCCAGCCGCTTTTGATGCGCGGCGGCGCATTAAGCCCCGTCGAGGCTTCGAACTCGCCGTTGAGCAGATGGAGCATGCCCCCTCCGCTTTCCGTGAAGACGGTAACGCCTATCCCGCTGAGAGGTATCTCGTCAAGGCTTTTGCAGGGAGTCACGTCTGCGTCGGTCACGCTCGTGACGGAGAGCGCGTGATTCAGCTCCTCAAGAAGCTCGGCCTTTTCCTTTTCGGACATATCGGAATCCGTAACGAGCCGCATGGCTTCCATAAGATATTCCCTTGAGGGAGAGGTGCCGCTTCGCCACCCCGTCACGGTTTCGTTCCGGAAAAGATAGCCCGCCATCCTTGCCGTCTCATCTGAGGTAAAGTCCCTTTTTCGGACGAGCTGAACGGGATAGCTTTTCATGCCGGAGGTCACGACGTCGGCGGAGATCATCATTTCCTTATAATCGGTCCTGATATTATCCTCCCAGCGCTCCGGAAAAACGGCCTGTCCCGCAGAGTCTTTCCAAGGGGAGGGCTCGCCGGTCTCAGCAGGATCGGGCGAGACGACAGGCAGCGCGGTGGAATTTATCTTATCCTCGGCGAGATCGTCGCCCTTATTGACCACGTATTCCTCCTCCGGCGTGGGCAGGCAGGCGCAGAGGGCAAGCGTAAAAAGGCACAGCAATATGCAAAGAAGCTTTTTCATTTCATTTTCCTCCCGGCTTTTATCATTTTATACGCGATATCTATAATAATATCCTCTCCCTGACCGCCCGTCAGTATGTATTGCCGACCCTGCCTGTCCCCAAAATAAACGAAGCAGCGATCCGGCCCCCTTCCGACGAGCGCCTCACCTTTATGAGAGAACGTAAAATCGTCGGGAACGTAAAAGTGAGTTTCTCCGACGGATACCGATCCGCCGTGATCGAAGGATTCTATCTCGAGTATCAAGGGCTTTTTATTCACTCTGTATTCGCATCTTATAAGCGCGTTGCCGGAAACGCCGTGAGCCTCGGCCATGACGAAATACACGCCCTTGAGCGAGCCCGGCAGGAGCAGATTTTCCCCGAACGCGGCGCGAAGCTCCTCCTCCGAAGCATAAATGCGGGTCTCGGTTTCGTCCCGAAGTATCTCCTCTCCGCGGTCTCCCCAAATCCCGCTGTCCTCAAGAGAGAAGTGCCTCACGTTCCACTGCACCTTATCCGAAAGCGCCTTTCGTCCGTATGCGTAGGAGATGACGCTCGAACCGATGATGAGCAGCGCGGCCGCCGCCGCGATCCATTTTACGGGCTTCAAGCTGAAAACGCAGTGGTTTTTGCCGCGCGGGCAGCCGAGCTCCATAAGCCTCTGCTCGCAGTAAAGGGCGCTTTTTTCGCACTCGTCGATCAGCTCCCCGTCCCGCCTGCTTTCGGGCTTTGCAAGCTCCGCCCTCAATACGCGTCTCAGCCGGGCGGCATATGCTCTGTATTCGTTTTTCGATGCGGGTTCAGGGATCTTCATGCCCGGCCTCCTTATTATCGGCGTCAAAATAATTCCTCACCATATTGGTAACTCTGTCCGTCAGCCTTGAAAGCATGACCCTGACGGCGTCCTTTGATTTCCCGAGACGCGCGGCCATCTCTCCGAGAGAAAGGCGCTTTTCATACGCAAGCTCTATCAATTCGCGGTCGCGGGGAGGCAGCAGGGCGAGCAATTCGCGCTTGAGCCTTTCTGTTTCCTCGTCCTCCGCGCCGTTCGCCCAAAGTCCTTCAAGGAAGGCGTCCTCCCTTTCGAAGAAGGGCGCGGTGACGTCCCAGCCATCCTCGAGGAGCTTCTCAAGCGAAACGTTGCGCCTGTAGTATTCCTTCCTTTCACGAAGCATTTCGTGGACCACGTTCCGCGCCGTCCTGCGGAGCCAGCCGCATATATTGGGATGCTTCGGAGGATCCCCGAGCTTCTCGGCGCGCAGAAAAACCTCGGCGGCGCATTCTCTTGCGAGCTGCTCGTCCCCTCCCGTGCGTTTCAGGCAGTATGCGGCTATGGCTTCGTACTGGTTTTCTGCGATCTCGTTTAAGCTCTGCATGGCTCCTCTTGCGCGCTGTCCGGCATTTGCCTCCTATTCCTTTATGGTGAAAAACGGCCAAACGAACATGGCTTTCCGGAATATATTTTTAATGGGAGGCGCTTTGACCCGCCCAGAAATGCAAAAGGCAGGCCGCGCCTGCCTTCCGATCCGATTATGCCGTTATTCCTCCCGGCTGTAAACGAGGCTGCCCTCGACCGACTCGAATTTAGCCCCGGAGACGTCGCCGTACTCGAAGAGCGAATACTGCCAGTCGGTGGTCTTATCGAGGTACTGGAATATCTTTTCCATTATCTCATTGCATTTTTCGCCGTCGGCGTCCTCACGGAATCTGACGATGAAGACGCTTGTGAAAAGCTCCTCCGAGATGGTCTTTCGCACGAGCCAGATCTTATCTATCTCGCCGTTCTCCGCGGAGCGGATATAGGCGAGGGTCTCCTCGAGCACGCCCTCGGGCAGGGTCTCCTTGGAGAGCTTGTCGCCGCGCTTCAATTCGCCGATTTGGCTGAATTCGTCCGCTTCCTTCTGAAAGAGCTCCCCGGCCTTTTCGCGGTAGCGCGCAAGCTCCTCCGCGTTGCCCGTCAGGCAGCAGTAGGCGCCTATCTCGTCCAGCGCGAAATCGATATAATTGTGGCTTTCAAGGGCGCTGTAAAGGTGCTCTATGCCGCCGTCCTCAAAGCGGTGCAGCATATTGAAGCCGCGGACGAGGTGCGCGTATGCGTGCGCGTGCTCCGGGAGCTCCGAAAAGATCCTGTCGCAGAGCGCGTCCGCCTCCGCGTGACGGCTGAGGCCCTGCAAGGCGTCGAGTATCGGGGCATAGGTCTCGGGGGCGAGGGGCTCGCCCTGCGCCTTCCAATCGTCTATCGCCTTATTGGGCTCGATCCAGAGCCTCTGCCTGTCCTTTTCATAAGTCTCGGCGCGCAGCTTTTCAACGCGGGAATCGACGTATTTCAGCGCCTTTTCCGCCTCCGCCTCAAAAGCCGGGCTGCCTCCCGCGGGCAGGACGCGGAGCTCCTCAACGCCCAGCGCCTCAAGCCGCATCCGCAGAGTGGGATGCGTGGCGTTGTTGGCGATTATCTCCTTTTTCAAAAGTCCGTTCCAGAATTCGCCGCGCAGGGCGATCTGCGCCTTAAGGTCGGCGGCGTTTTCGGAGGCCTCGTTTGCAGGCGGCCTTTCGGTATCGTAAACGACGCGGCCCTCGCGCGCGTCGAGCTCATAGCTGTAAAGATCGCAGTAATTGATCTTCAAAAGCGCGGAGGCGGCGGCCTCTTCCATGCCGCCCTCTGCCATCGCCCTGTCCGCGGCCTGCTCGGTTATGACGGAGGCGGCGAAATCCTTCATAAAGTATTCAAGCGCATATACACTGTCCGGATACAGGAAGAAGAGATCCTCCAGCCATGAGAGGAAATGACGCGGATGCGCCTCCATCATGCTCCTGTTATAGGCGGCGTCGCGGTCGTCCCTGCCCGCGTTGACGTGTGAAAATTCGTGGCGCAGCACGCACCGCAGCTCCTCCCCGGAGAATATGCTCAAGGGGAAGACGCCGAGGTGAAGGTATACGGCGTTGCCGTAACGGCTCACGCCGATACCGGCATTGGACTCGATCAGTATCCTCACGGTCTCGGGGCAGCCCATGCGCCGCGCCTCATCCTCCGCTGTGCGGTAAAGCTCGGGAAATTCGGTGCGGGTGACGATATCCTCATCAGAATAACCGGGCAGGGGCTTGAAGGGCACGAGCCGCATGAGGCCGATGGAAATGAGCGCAAAGCCCAGGAGCGCCAGCGGAACGTCTTTTCCCACGGAGGAGGTTTTTAAGAAGGCGGCGATCATGCCGCAGAGCACGAGGAGCCCCGCCATTACCCGCGTGAGCATACGCAGGCGGCGGAGCTTACGGGAGGATGCGGCGGCCGCCTTCTCCGCAAGCTCGCGGCGCGCATGGAATTTATCCTGCATTTCCTCAAGCCGGGTGGATTTCAGCTTGTTTTGATATAGCTTGCCCGCGATAAAGCTTCCGGCAAGCATCAGCGGGGTCACGATGATGACGAAGGCCGAAAGCAGCTCGGAAGCGCGCTTATCCACGCTGACCGACCTGCCGATAATGAAGAGTATTACGGTGACGGCCGCGGCGGCGATGAACACGGGTATCGCCCGGCGGTTCGTTTGCAGCACGCCGCTTTCCATGGCCTCGTTATGTCTTTTGCGCAGCTCCGTCGCCCTTTCGGGATGCAGTGCTTTGCCCGTCTTATTTGCAAAAAAGAAGGCGAGAACGAGAAATGCGGTGAAGGACGCGATAAAAGCGATGAATATCCGCCAATCATGCGGGGAGAATTGAGAAAGCTCCCTGCCCCCTGTCAGATGAACGGTCAGGAAAATGGAAGCAAACAGCAGCACGCCGAAAACTATGGTGAGAGCGAGATAAAGGCGCGGCCTTTTCACGCCGCCCGGCGCTTTCGGGGCTGAGTCTTTCCGTGCACGGCTCCTGCGGCGCTGAAAATCGGGGTTCATACGCAGGCAGGCAAAGAAGAAGCCGGCCATCTCAAGCAGCAGCACGCCAAAGAATATGCCGCGCCCGAGGGGGGAGAGGGGCCCGCCCTTGGCGAGCGCGACCGTAACGCCGAAGGTCGCGAGCAGCACGGCTATGAATATCAAGGACAGCTTTAAGGCTTGGTTTTTGTTTTGCATATCATTCCTCCTGAACGGGTTCGGAAGGGGTCTTCGGCTTTTTCTCCGGGAGCTGGGCGATCACCACGGCGGCGAATATCAGCGCGCAGCCCAGATACTCCCTCGCGGTCATGCGCTGATGGAGTATCACCGCGCCGCCTATCACGGAGAATACGGATTCGAGGCTGAAAAGGAGCGATACTATCGCGGGGTCGCCCTCGCGCTGGGCGATTATCTGCAGGAGGTAGGCCACCCCGCAGGAGAACACGGCGACGTAAAGTATCGGGAAAGCGCATCCCATAACGGAGGCGCGGTCGGGCGACTCGAATATCACGGCGCCTATGAGCGCCATGAGCCCCGCCGTAATGAATTCCGCCATGCAGAACTCTATTGGATCGAGGCTGCTTGCGAATTTGTCTATCAGCAGTATCTGCACGGTGAACGCCGCGGCGCAGAAGAGCGTCAAAAGGTCGCCCGGGGCGAACGAGAAGCTGCCGCTGATGCAGAGCAGATAGAGCCCCAGCACGGCGAGCGCCAGCCCCGCCCAGAATATCCCGGGCAGACGGCGGCCGAGTATCAGGCCGCCTATGGGCACGAGCACCACGTAAAGCGCGGTTATGAAGCCCGATTTGCCCGAATCCGTGCCGGCCTCCATTCCCGCCTGCTGGAGTATGGAGGCGACTCCCAGCGCGAGCCCGCAGAGCAGCCCGGCGTTCACGAGCGTGCGGCGGGCTTTTTTGCGCTCCTCAATAGAGGAGGGGGGAGCGGAGACGCCCTTTTTGCGGCGGACGGCGGTCATCACGAGCTTGACCGCAAAGAGGAAAACGACCGCGATGAAGAAGCGCAGCGCGTTGAAGGTCATGGGCGGGACGCGCCCCGCGCAGACGTCCTGCGCGACGAAGGCCGTGCCCCATATGAGCGCGGTGAGTATGGGAAGTAAGGTGGTTTTCAGCTTTGCTTTCATGCTCACAATTATAAGCCAAAGCCCGCCAAACCGCAAGGGGGACAAAATTTACCGCCTTTTTACTTGCAAAGGAGCTGTTTTACTGTTATAATGATATACAGCTCAAAGCGCGCTTTTTTCAGCGCGCCGAAAAGAAGCAATCCACGAAGGGAATTCATTGAAAAATGCCCACGATTATCGAGCGTATTGCCGCCGCCGAAGCTGACGCGGAGGCGCTGCGGAAGAACGCGCTGGAAGCCGCGAGGAACGCGGAAGCCGCCGCCGAGGAGGAGGCCGCTTCGTCGCTGAAGATCGCGCGCGAGGAAGCGAAGGCCGGACTGGCGCTTGCCGCCGCCATGGCGGAAAAGGAAGCGGGCGCGGAGGCCGAAAGGCTTTTGAAGGAGAGCGCGGAGAGCGCGGAAAAGCTCATTTCCGCCGCCGAAAAGCAGCTTCCCGCCGCAGTGGACGCAGTCGTTCAAAGGATACTCAGCGACCTGTAATATTGGAGTGATACAATGATCGTACCTATGAAGCACATATCGCTGTTCGGCCTGAAAGCGGACGAGCGGCGCATAATGAAGGCGCTTCAGGAAAACGGCGTGGTTCAGATAGTCAGCGCGGACGGCGCGCCTGAGGGCTCGGAGCTTTCCGAAGTCTCGGGTCTTTTCAGGTCGGGCTGCGAGTCGGAGCTTGCCGAAAAAAACAATAACGTATCGAGGATAAAGGCGGCTTTGAGTCGCCTTAGCGCATATCTGCCCAAGGACGGGCTGCTTGCTCCCGCGCCCGAATGCGGCGAGGAGGAGCTCATCGCCGCCGTGCCGGAGGCGCTTTCGGTCTGCGGCGAGCTCGAGGAGCTGCAGAAGCGCATAAACGCCTGCAGGAGCGAGCGCGAGAAGAAGGCGGCGTATATAAGCGCGCTCCGTCCGTTCGAGAGCGTGACGATACCCCTTGAGGACATAAAGCCCACCAAGACCGCGGGCTTCGTGCTGGGCGTTATGAAGGCCGATAAGCTCCCCCTGCTAGACGAGGCGGGGATAATGTACGAGGCTTATCCCTCCGCGCAGGCGAAGATACCCGTGCTTGCCGCCGTGCCCAACGCCTCGCGTGAAGAGACGCTTGCGCTCCTTCATTCCGCGGGCTTTGCGGAGGCCTCGCCGCCCCCCTTCGAGGGGCTTCCCGGCGAGACGGCGGAAAGGCTGAGGAGCGAGAACGCCTCGCTCGAGCTGGAGATATCCGAGCTCAACCGGCAGGTCGCCGCGCTGGGAGAAAAGGCGGAGGCGCTCAAAAAGGGCCTCGACGGCGCCATGATAGAGCAGAAGCGGGCGGAGGCCAGGTGCGAGCTCTTCGCCACTCGTGAGACCTTCATGCTCACCGGCTGGGTAAGGTCGGACGAGGCGGATAAGCTCGAGGGCATAATAGGGGAAACGGCGAAGGTCTATTACCTCGAAATGCGCGACCCTCTCGACGAGGAGCAGCCCCCGACCTTCTGCAAAAACAAGAAGTTCTTCGCGCCCTTCGAATTCATAACGAATATGTATTCGCCCCCCGATCCCAGGGGCTTCGATCCCACCGTCGTCATGACGCCCTTCTATCTCCTGTTCTTCGGGCTCATGATGGGCGACACGGGCTACGGGCTCATTATGAGCATCGCCGCCGCGCTGTTCATAAAGCTCAAAAAGCCCGAGGGCGGCACAGGTCAGGTCGCGAGGATACTCTTCTGGGGCGGCCTTTCCACAATGGTCTTCGGCCTGCTCGCCGGCACCTGCTTCGGCATGAACTGGTATGATATCTTTGGGCCGGACTTCCCCTTCCCGCTCATAGATCCCATGAAGGATCAGATGACGGCGATACTCGTCTACTGCGGTCTGGGCTTCGGCCAGATAATTGTGGGCATGATCGTTTCCATCGTGCTCCACCTGAAGCAGGGCGACTGGCAGACGGCGCTCTTCGATATCGGCTCGTGGCTTATGATATTCGCGGGGGCGGCGGTGCTGCTCCTCGTAAAGAGCCCCGCAAAATACGTCGGGCTCGGGCTTATAGTGCTGGGCCTCGTGCTGCTCGTCGGCTTCGGCGGCAGGGCGAAGAAGGGCTTCGGCAGGGTCGTCGGCGGCCTCGGCAAGCTCTATGACATAACGGGCTTCCTCTCCGACGTATTGAGCTATTCGCGTGTGTTCGCGCTGGGCCTTGCAACCGGCGCAATGGGAAGCGCGTTCAACCTCGTGGCGAATATCGCGCGCGATATGCTGAAGGGCATACCCGTGGTAGGCGGGGTCGTGAGCTTCATAGTCGCCGCGCTGCTGCTCGTCGTGCTGCACGTATTCTGCGTCGCGATAAACGCCTTGGGCGCGTTCATCCACTGCGCGAGGCTGCAGTTCATCGAATACTATAACCGCTTTTATACTCCGGGCGGAAAGCTCTTCGCTCCCCTCGGTATAGATACAAAATACAATAAGGTAAAATAATTTTTCACAAAAAGGAGTCTATCATGAAAAAGTTCAGGTCAATCGCAGTCATCGCTCTCATCGCTCTGCTCACGCTCTGTGTATACGGCGCGGCGCTTGCCGAAGGCGCTCCCGCCGTTCCCACGATCGGCGCAGCTCCCGAGGCTCCCGTTGAGAAGGCGCCCACGGGCTATATCTGGGCCATGATCGGCGCTTGCGTCGCCATGATACTGCCCGGCATCGGTTCAGCGCTCGGCGTAGGCATGGCCGGCCGCGCTGCCGCGGGCGTTGCGGCGGAGGATCCCGAAAAGGGCGGAAGCTGCCTCGTGTTTGAGCTGCTCCCCGCGACTCAGGGCCTTTACGGCTTCGTTATCGCCATGTTCATCGCGGTGTTCAGCGGCATCCTGAACGGCTCCGTGATGCAGCTTGCCACCGAGCTCGGCCGCGGCTTCTTCTATGCCAGCCTGCCCATCGGCATAGTCGGTCTCGTCTCCGCCTATTTCCAGTCCAGGGTCTGCTGCGCGGGCATCGGCATCGTCGCCAAGCAGGGCAACGGCGGCATGGGCATCACTTACGCCATCATGGTCGAGCTCTACGCGATCCTCGCGCTGATCGTTTCGATACTGATGGTCGTCGGCGTTCCCGTAAACGCATAAGGCTATGGAAAACGGCAACGGAGCTGACAAGCTCATAGCGAGCATATTGGAGGAGGCGCACGCGCAGGCTTCCGCTATCGAGTGGAAGTCCGCGGAAGCCATCTCCGAAATAAAGAAGCGCCTTGAGGACGGCAAGGAGGCCATCCGCGAGGAGTTCACCCAAAAAGCGCAGGCCGCGCGCGAGCTGACGCTTGCCACGGCAAGGACCAACGCGGAGCTTGCCGGGCGCAAGGAGCTCCTTGCGAGGAAGCGCGCGCTCATAGACCGTGCTTTCGACGCCGCCCGCGAAAGGATCTGCGCCCTGACCGGCGCGGAGCGTGAAGAGCTGCTCAAAAAGCTCCTTTCGCGCGAATGCGAGGGCAGCGAGGTCATCCGCCCCGCCCCGCGGGACAGGAAGGCGCTCGAGGCGCTCGTTTCCGCCTGCGGCGTGCAGGGCCTCGAGCTCGGCGCGGACGACGGCGCTATCACCGACGGCTTCACCGTCGAGGGCACGAATTACGTTAAGAACTGCTCCTTCGATTCGCTTATGGAGGAAGCGCGCGCTTCCGCCGAATCCGAAGTCACAAAGGTGCTTTTCAACTGATAAAGGGATTTCATTATGGCCGAAAGCCTTATTAACAGCATAGCGAGGCTGCGCGTTATAGAAAAGCGGCTCCTGACCCGTGAGTTCATCGGGAGGCTCTCCTCTGCGCAAAGCTATGAGGAGGCCCTGAGGATGCTCGCGGAGGCGGGCTATCCGCTCCCCGCGGAGGGCGCGGAGGGCGACGAGATAGAGCTTATGACCCGCGCAAAGCTCGAGGAGACCTATTCGCTCGTAGAGGAGCTCATGCCCCAAAGGTACAGGGAGGTGCATGAGGTATTCCGCATGAGGCACGATCTCACCAACGTCAAGCTGCTCTATAAGCTGCGTCTTTTGGGCGCGGAGCTTGACGGGGCAAGGCTCGATTTCGGCGGCGTTATCGACGGCGAAAAGCTAAAGGAAGGCGTTAAAAGGGGCGATTATTCCATGCTCCCGCGCGAGCTAAAGGCGGCGCTCGAGGAGCTGGACGTAACAACCTATCACGGCGCGGATCCCATGCAGGTCTCCTGCCGCATAGATTCGGCGTTCATGGAGTACGCCTGCGGCGTCAGGAACGGCTTCGTGCGCGAATATTTCGGCGCGCTCGCCGATTTTACCAACGTCATAGCCGTCATAAGGAAGGCCCCGGCAAGCGCGATGCTCCCCGGCGGCTGCTATTCGAAGGAGCTTTTGGCGGAGCTTGCCGAAGCGCTCGAGTCCTCGCCCGAAAGGGCGGCGGGGCTTTTGAAGAGCCCGCTTGAAACGAGCGCGCTCAAGGAGCGCGTCCGCGCGGCGTTTGAAGAATATGAAAAGTCCGGGCATACCGCCGCCATTGAGCGCGCGCGGGACGAGTACCTGATGGAGCTCGCCTCGAAAAACCGCTCGGATATAGACAGTCCCGCGCCCATCGCGGCATATCTGCTTGCCCGGGAGCGCGAGGCGGAGGTCATAAGGCTCCTGCTCACCGCGAAGCGCAGCGGCGTCCCGGCCTCGGCAATAGAGGAAAGGAGCGTGGCGGTCTATGGCTGATATAGCAATGATAGGCGATAAGGATTCGGTGCTCCTCGGCAGGGCTGCGGGCCTCGACGTCTATTTCGAGACCGACGGGGCAAGAGCGGGCAGGCTCATTGACCGGCTCGCAAGGGAGGACACGAAGGTGATATTCATTACCGAGCCCGTATTCGAGGCGGCGCAGGAAACCGTCGCCAAATACAGGTCCCGTCCCTTCCCCGCCATAATCCCCATACCCGACGGCAGGGGGACCACCGGCGCGGGCCAGCGCCTCGTGAGGGCGAACGTGGAAAAAGCAATCGGCGCGGACATAAATTTTTGAGCCGGAACGGCTCAAAAAAACGCGAGTTTTGCTTTGCGGCATGAAGCGTCGCCGCAATTTTCCCCGCATGTTGCGGAGAAAACCGCAAAACGTCGTGCTGAGTCACTGAAAAAGCTTTCGAGAGCCACGCTCAGAAAAACGCGAGTTTTGCATTAACTATTTATTTCGACAACATAACCGGAGGAATCATCCATGACGGAAAAACACGGCACCATCGTCAAGGTCGCCGGCCCGCTCATCACGGCGAGCGGAATGGGCGACGTGCAGATGTACGACGTCGTTCACGTCTCCGATAAGGAGCTTGTCGGCGAGGTCATCGAACTGAGGGGCGACACGGCCTCGATACAGGTATATGAGGAGACCGGCGGCATCGGCCCCGGCGAGCCGGTATATCCCACCGGCGCGCCGCTCTCCGTCGAGCTCGGTCCGGGTCTCATCGAGGCCATTTACGACGGCATTCAGCGCCCGCTGACGGTGCTTTTCGAGAACGCCGGCTCAAGGATCACGAGGGGCATTGCCGCTCCCGCGCTCGACAGAGGGGCAAAATGGAATTTCCAGCCTACCGCGAAGGTGGGCGATAAGCTCACGGGCGGCGACGAGCTGGGCTTCGTGCAGGAGACCGGCGCCGTCAAGCATATCATAATGGTCCCGCCCGGAGTCCGCGGCAGCCTTACATGGCTCGCGCCGGAGGGCAATTACACGATCGAGGAGTGCATAGCGAGGCTCGATACCGAAAAGGGCGAAAAGCCCCTCACGATGATGCAGAAATGGCCCGTCCGCAAGGGCAGGCCGTACGTGGAGAAGCTTCCTCCCAACGAGCCCATGATCACCGGTCAGCGCGTCATAGACACCTTCTTCCCCATCGCGAAGGGCGGCGTGGCGGCGGTCCCCGGCCCCTTCGGCAGCGGCAAAACGGTCGTGCAGCATCAGCTTGCAAAGTGGGCGGACGCGGACATAATCGTTTACGTCGGCTGCGGCGAGCGCGGCAATGAGATGACGGACGTTCTGACCGAGTTCCCCGAGCTCGTCGATCCGCGCACCGGCCTCTCGCTGATGAAGCGCACCGTGCTCATCGCGAACACGTCCGATATGCCCGTCGCGGCGCGCGAGGCTTCGATCTATACGGGCATAACCATAGCGGAGTATTTCCGCGATATGGGCTATAAGGTGGCCATAATGGCCGATTCCACCTCCCGCTGGGCGGAGGCGCTGCGCGAAATGAGCGGCCGCCTTGAGGAGATGCCCGGCGAGGAGGGCTACCCCGCGTACCTTTCGAGCCGACTTGCGGAGTTTTACGAGAGGGCGGGTCAGGTAGTGACCCTCGGCAGCAGGGGCAGGAAGGGCGCGGTCTCCGCGATCGGCGCCGTATCGCCTCCCGGCGGCGATATCTCCGAGCCCGTCTCGCAGGCGACGCTGCGTATCGTCAAGGTCTTCTGGGGCCTCTCGGCTAAGCTCGCCTACGCGAGGCATTTCCCCGCCATCGACTGGCTGCAGAGCTATTCGCTCTATCTCGACAGGCTCGAGCCCTGGTTCGATTCCAATATCGCCGAGGATTGGGGCGCCTGCGTCACCAAGGCCATGGCGCTGCTGCAGGAGGAGGCCGAGCTGCAGGAGATAGTCTCCCTCGTCGGCATCGACGCATTGAGCCGCAGGGACCGCCTGAAGCTGGAGACCGCGAGGAGCATCCGCGAGGACTACCTCCATCAGAACGCCTTTGACGCGAACGACACCTATACCTCTCCCACAAAGCAGCACGAGCTTTTGAGGATGCTTCTGGAGTTCTACGACAGGGGCGAGGCGGCGCTTGAGCAGGGCGTTGAATTCGACCGGCTTGCCGCGCTCCCCGTGAGGGAAAAGCTCGGCAGATATAAATACTGCGAAGAGAAGGATCACAGGGCGCTGGCCGCGGAGCTTTCCGGCGAGCTTGCAAACGAGATCCGCCGCTTGACGGAAGGAGCCAAAGATGCGTAAGGAATACACGACTATCCGCGAGGTCGTCGGCCCGCTCGTAATGGTCGACGGCGTGGACGGAGTAAAATATGACGAGCTCGTCGAGATAAAGCGCGGCGACGGCAGCGATCTGCGCCGCGGCAAGGTGCTCGAGGTGAACGGCTCAAGGGCGCTCGTGCAGCTCTTCGAGGGCTCGCAGGGCTTGAAGATCTCCGAATCCAGGGCGAAGTTTTTGGGCCACAGCATAGAGCTCGCGGTCGCTCCCGATATGCTCGGCCGCGTATTCGACGGCATGGGCCGTCCCAAGGACGGCGGCGCGCCCCTCATTCCCGAAAAACTGCTCGATATCAACGGCTCGCCCATGAACCCCGCCGCGAGGGATTACCCCAACGAGTTCATTCAGACGGGCGTTTCCGCGATAGACGGCCTTAACACGCTCGTCCGCGGTCAGAAGCTGCCCGTGTTCTCCGGCTCCGGCCTGCCGCACGCGCAGTTCGCCGCGCAGATAGCCAGGCAGGCGAAGGTCAGGGGCACGAGCGAGCCCTTCGCCGTCGTTTTCGCCGCCGTCGGCATCACGTTCGAGGAGGCGGATTTCTTCATATCCGACTTCAAGAAGACCGGCGCCATCGAAAGGACGGTCACGTTCGTCAACCTTGCAAACGACCCCGCGATAGAGCGTATCGCCACCCCGCGCATGGCCATCACCGCCGCGGAGTACTTGGCTTACGACCTGGGCATGCACGTGCTCGTTATAATCACCGATATCACCAATTACGCGGAGGCCCTGCGCGAGATCTCCGCCGCCCGCAAGGAGGTCCCCGGAAGGCGCGGCTATCCCGGCTATCTTTACACCGACCTTGCGACCATGTACGAGCGCGCGGGCAGGATAAGGAACTGCCCCGGCTCCATCACCATGATACCCATACTCTCCATGCCGGAGGACGATATCACCCACCCCATACCCGACCTTACCGGCTACATCACCGAGGGGCAGATAATACTCTCGCGCGAGCTGCACAGGAAGGGCATAACTCCCCCCGTGAACGTGCTTCCCTCGCTCTCCCGTTTGAAGGACAAGGGCATCGGAAAGGGCAAGACCCGCGAGGATCACGCCGACACCATGAACCAGCTCTTCGCGGCGTATTCCCGCGGCAAGGAGGCGAAGGAGCTTGCCGTCATTCTGGGCGACGCAGCGCTCTCCGAGGTCGATAAGCTCTACGCCAAATTCGCCGACGAGTTCGAGACCCGCTACGTTTCGCAGGGGTATTATGAGAACCGCTCGGTCGAGCAGACGCTCGATATCGGCTGGGAGCTTTTGAGGATACTGCCGAGAAGTGAGCTGAGGCGTATCCGCGACGCATATCTTGATAAGTACTACGAAATAAAGAGCTGATCTATCATAGGAGAACGAATCCATGGCTGTTAGTTACAAGCCCACCCGAATGGAGATGAGCCGCCTGAAGAAGAGGCTCGTCACCGCCTCGCGCGGGCACAAGCTGATGAAGGATAAGCGGGATGAAACGGTGCGCCGCTTCATCACCTTCGTTCGCCGCAACCGCGAGCTCCGCGCAAGGGTGGAGACGCTTATGGGCGAGGCGATGGCAAGCTTCGTCATCGCAAAGGCGACCATGAGCACCGCCGCCGTCGAGGAGGCGCTCTGCTTCCCCGCGGCGCTTGCAAAGGTGGAGGTCGGCAGCGCGAAGGTGCTCTCCGTGGAGGTCCCCCAGCTCACCTATATCCCCTCCGCGTCAAGGGGGCTGCCCTACGGTATGTTCGGCACCTCCACCGAGCTCGACGCGGCGGTCGGCCGCTTCTCGGAGCTCATGCCGCTGCTCATTGAGCTTGCGGAGGTCGAAAAGACCTGCAATCTGCTGGCGGACGAGATCGAAAAGACCCGCAGGCGCGTTAACGCGCTCGAATACGTCATGATACCGCAGCTTCAGGACGCGATACACGATATCTCCATGAAGCTCGACGAGAACGAGCGGGGCAATCTCACAAGGCTCATGAAGACCAAGGACATGCTCAAGGCAAAGGAAGAGCAGGCATACTGATGAAAGCGAAGGCGGCAAAAAGGATAGCGGCGCTCGCCGCGCTCGTCTGCTTCGCGCTCGTATCGGCCGTTGGCACGGCGGGCTCCGAGGCGCTTATCGGGCAGAGTATAACGGGTATACACGCCCCCTATATGGCGGAGGGCGGGCTGCCCTCGGACGAATACTTCACCGAGGCGGATTTTGCCCAAAACGCGATCACCGTCGTCAATTTCTGGGACAGCGGATGCATGAACTGCCGCATCGAGATGCCCTATTTCCAGCAGGCGTACGAGGCGTATTCCCCGCGCGGCGTGGGCTTCCTGGGCGTCACGACCCGCTGGATAGGCGGCAGTTTCGAGATGGCGTGGCAGCTTTTGGGCGATATGGGCATAACATATCCCGTTGTGATAGTGGACGAGGGCTTCACCGCCCTCATGGAGGCGGATCACGGCGTGCCGTATACGCTTATCGTTTCAAGCGAGGGCGTGATACTGGACGCGCACCGCGGCAGGCTCGAATACGAGGAGCTTGAGGATATGATACTTGCGGCGCTCTGTCCTCCGGGCGATATCGACTGCAACGGGCAGGTGACTATGGCGGACGTATCGCTGCTCGCCATGCACCTGAACGGCGAAGCCCCGACCATCTCCTCCCGCGGCATGGTCAACGCCGACGCCAATCTTGACGGAGCGGTGGATATCCGCGATATCGCCGCGATATACGCGGTAACTTCGTTAAGCTGATTTATACGGCTGACAGTCGCGAGAGTGCGTATTTCACCTCGCTCAAAGCGCGGTAAGCGGACATACCGCATGAAAATACAAAACAGGCTGATGAACAAAAATCAGCCTGTTTTTTTGTGCGTTATCCATAAAACCGCAAATAATGAAGTCAGCAGCTGCGCCGCCTAATGAAGACGGCGCCGTGCGCCTAATGAAGACGGCGTCATGCGCCTAATGAAGACGGCGTCATGCGCCTAATGAAGTAAAGACGCCCGCGTGAATAATGCTCACAGCATTCCTTCAT
>CAMZFO010000012.1 GCA_947306125.1 uncultured Clostridia bacterium
AAGCGCTTCTCCTCTATCGAGAGGCTTTTAACGCTCCTGCATCTTGAAAAGAATTCATCGCCCTTCCCCTTATCAAGAGAGAAAAGCTCCATCTCAGAGCCTATCCTTCTCACGCGCATAGCGAGGAAGGTCTTTCGATCCTTCAGCTCATCCAGCCTTGCCTGCAATTCAAGACTGCGATCGCCGGCAACGAGCTTTGCAAGGCATTTATTGAATTCGCTCACGGTCTCTTTAAGCTCTATTTCCGCGCCGTCAAGCGCATTTTCCGCCTCGGACCGCTCAGCAAGAACGTATTCCGAAAACAGCTTGTCCGCATTCTCCTGCGACGCATATGACGCGACGAGCCTTTCTATACCTTTCTCAGCGGCCGGGCTCAACGCGTGATAAGGCCCGTTCTGCTTCGCCGCCGTCGCACCGCAGCGGTACCATACCGTCCTGCGGTCGGCATGAACGATATCCGCAAAATAGGGCTCGCGGCTGACTTCCTCAGAATACTCGGCTGCAAGCCTTTCCTTTGCCTTGAGCCAGGTATCATACGTGATAAGCGAGGGCAAATGATATCCCTTCTTCGACGGCTTGCCCAGATACCTTTCGTTTTTCAGCACCGTCTTGACCGTCATGTTCTGAAAGGGCTTGTCCCTCTCAGGATAGAGCGAGTTTGCGTCTGCGCATATCTCCGCTATGGAATACCCTTCGATATAGTCCCTGAATATGCGGCCGACCGCTTCCGCCGCTCTTTCCTCCGTAACGGCTTCCCCGTCAATTACAACGTATCCGAAGGGAGGCTTTCGCTTGAATTCGGGCATGCTGTTCTTTGCAGGCATTATATTCCCGTATGCGGTATCCCATTCGGTAATGAAGCTGGAAAAGCGCGCGGCGCTGAGCACTATGCTCCGCCTGCGGTCGGTCAAGCCGGGGTATTTTTCCGGCTTATTAACGCATATTATGCGGGCTCCGTTCCTCTCAAGGAACAGCTTGTTTTCGAGCGCGATGTACTTATCCTCGCCGAGATCGTCGAGCGAGCGCAGCAGCACCGTATCGCATTCGCCCAGTTTGATAAGATTCTGCAGGCGCCTGTAGCCGGAATAGGCGTCCGGTCGGTCGTTTATAACGCCGAGCGGAGCCTTATACCGTTCGCCTGCAAATCGCTCTATATCGGCTTGCCCCGCGTCGCCGGGCTCGTCCCTTAAATAGACGTACAGCTTCATTATTCCGCCATGTACCCCATAAGAATGTCCATATAGGTGGGTCCGTAACTCAAATACCTTTCAAAGAACGCCTTGTGATCCTCCGGCGTGTCTGGCGCGGCGTTCTGATATATGCTGTAGATATAGGAATAGCCGATAGCATAGCTCGCCGCGTAGAAGGGCATAGTAACGGCATATTCATAATAGATATCGGCGGCGTCCTCAAGCTCCATTTCGCCGAGGTATCTCCTTACGTCCGCCTCGCTCCAGCCCTCGCGATTGACCTTAATGCTTATGTATTCGGGAAGGAATATGCTGCTTATGGTGTTTTCGCAGTTCATCAGGGTACAGTAATTGAGGCCTATATCGAAGCAGCGCTTGGAAACGAAGCTTTCGGTGAACACCGTCCATGCTTCCGCGTACCCCGTGGGCTCGTTCGCCTGCTGTGAAAGCGGCATGCCCGGCGTATTGCGGGCGTTCAGGAACTGATACATATGCCCCGGAATGGCCTCATGCGCGAGCGCAAACATATCGTCCGAGCCCTCGGAAGACCTGTTGATGAGTATTACGTTATCGTAGTAATCGTCATACGCGGGCTCTATATAAGCGGCGGGGCTGAAACCGTCGGCTATATCCTCCGGCACGTCCACGTATCTCAGCGAATACTCGGGCATTTGGGGATACCATTGCTTAACGAATTCTTTAAGCCAAGCTATATTGTCGTCCACCGAGCCCAGGCTCAGGGGAGTTCCGTACTTTTCGAGCAGCGCGTCGCTCCCGTAAACGACGGCAAGATACAGATCGCTCAGCGTGTCCTTCCCCATCTTCTCCATCAGCTCGAGTATCCTGTCCATGTCGTCCATGGTCGCGCCCTCATATTTTGTCTGGAGTTCGAAGTATTTGAGCTCCTCAGGGCTCCTGTTCGCGGCGCCGGTGAATTCGGTGCAGTCCTTTCTGTGCGCTTCGAGCGTATCGGCAAGCTTGTTGTAAGCGGGAAGCACGCGCATAAGCACGGTCTCGGCATTCCTCGTCGTAAGCTCTGCACACTCGGAGTCGGACATTCCGAGCTCCTTCGCTTTGTCCGCCACCTTGTCAAAGCAGGTTATGAGGAAACAGCCGCTCCCCTTGGAGGCAAAGCTCCTAAGTGAGTCTATCACCTGATCGAGCGCCGTTTCGCACATGAAAAGCCCTTTTTCGGCCTTTTCGGATTCGTATTTACCTACCTGATCGAAGAACCTTTCAATGTCCTCCGTCATAGCCATATAGGCCTCTACGTCCTTCAGCGTGCGTATGTTCATGAGTATGAGGCTCAAAGGAACGAGCGTCTGACAGCCGTTCAAGGGCTTTAAGGGCTCGTCGAAGTAATAATAATCCTCGAACATCATGTCCATCTCAAAGCTGCGCTTCAAGGCGTCGTAGGCATACCTGTTGCTTTCGGAGAGCATATCGGGATCTATAGCCGAGAGCCTTTCGAGCATATCGCGCGCCAGTTCAATGGACTCCGTATGCGCTTCATAGGTGAGATCGCCCCACGTCATCGGTATCTGCTCGGGATCCGCGCCGAATCTTGCGCCGTCGGATACGACGAACTGATTATAGGTCACGTAGCTCGAATTGATGCGCTCGGCAAAAAGCTCCTTGTCGAGCTTTTCAAAAGCCGCGTCGGCATCGGGATCGGGAGTGTTTGTGGGCGCGGCGGAAGCGTCGGGGCCGGGTTTTTCGGTAACGGACTCCGTGCTCTGCTGCGCAGTGGGCTCGGGAGTGGAGCCGCTCTCCGTGCCGCAGCTCATCCTTCCGCATCCCGCGGCCGTGAGCGCAATCGCCAAAACGAGCAGAACGCATATCAGCTTCTTCATACAAACCTCCATGTCAATATCCGAGCGACTCGGCATGTAAGCAGAGCAGATCGAGATTACGCTCGACGAGCTCTATGAGCACTATATCGGGCTCTATATCTTCAAGATACTCAAGATCGTACGGGAAATAGCTGTTCATGCAAAGCCTGCCTACCGACTGGCTCAATATGGGCTGCAGCGACCTTCCGAATGAATCATGATAGAACGCCATGGTGACGCCGTTTACGTCCGAAGACGTTTCCACCAGCTTATCCCTGTCGAAATTAACGGGCCTTTTCGAACTGTATTCATGGAAGGACGGATAGATGATCCTTTCCTCAAGATGATCGCCCACAGGATAGACGAAATTATGCAGATCGCCAGTCCTGTCCGTTTTAGCCGTATAGTTTTCGGCGTCGTATTCCTCAAGCCCGAAAAGCTCCGCTATGGCGTTATAGACGAGCATGGCGCCGTAATTGTTCCAAT
This sequence comes from uncultured Clostridia bacterium, assembly GCA_947306125.1. Lineage (GTDB taxonomy): Bacteria > Bacillota > Clostridia > Christensenellales > CAG-138 > UBA3857. The sequence continues at coordinate 3,509 of CAMZFO010000012.1, forward strand.
GCGAATCGTGCTCGTAATAGACTGTCCTGTTTTCCTTTGCCTCGATCAGTATGCTTTTGGCGTCTATATGCTTAACTCCGAGCGTGTCAAGCTCCTTATTAAGCATATCTATATTTCGCGCCGAATCGGTGCTTTTGAGATACGAAGGCATGAGTTCCGGATAGATCGTCGCCTTATTGGGAGCCGTCATGAAAGCGAAGCGGACGCCTTGTTTCTCAAACTGGGCGCTGAGATCCGCGAGGTAATTCGCGATGGAGCGTATCCTTTCCGGGGTAAGCTGATTGATACCGAGGTAATCGTCGACCGTATCTCCGTAGAATATCTGGTCTCCCCTGCCTATAACGGCGTTATCGCCGTTGATATCGCGGAGCAGGGCTATGTCGAGCTTATTGAAGCCCGTGACAAGATACTCGCGCAGAGCAAAATTATCGTCCACGTAACAGTCGAACTGTGAAGCGAATTTCGTGTTGAACCCCTCTTCCGAGATCAGCTTCGGAAGCTTTGCCAGTACCCGGTTTTCCCTGTTGGCGTTTTTGAAGCCGCAGAACATCAGCACCGACGGTATAAGAAGCGCGGCAAGCACGACGCATATGAATGTTAAGTACAGTTTTTTCATCGTGTCAGCTCCTAAAACTGGGTGTAGATGGAGGGATTGTAATTACCCGAGGCAACGAAGAATATGCACAGCACGAACAGTATCGCCGCTGCGCCATAACGCACGGCGGCCTGCAGGCGGGGCTTGCCCGAAAGCTTTTCGCCTATAATGCGCGCCGCGGGAGTCGCGGCGATAACAGCGGCCGCAAGCACCGCGATAACGGTCGGCTTGAAAACGGACGAGAGCGCGGCGGCCGTTTCGGGGCCCACGCCGGATACGGTGAACATATTCCTTATCATCGCCCATGCGTAAGCAAGATCGCGGGAATTGAATATCACGAAACCGATGGTTACGGCAAGTATCGTATAGAGCCATGTCACGGCTTTGGGGAGCCTGAATTTGACCTTTTTAAGGCTGTTTTCCGCGAGCAGGAAAGCGCCGTTGTAAGCGCCCCATACTACGAAGGTCCAGTTGGCTCCGTGCCAAAGACCGGTAAGGAGGAACACAATGACCTTGTTAAGACCCGTCCTAAACGCGCCGCGGCGGTTGCCGCCCAATGGGATGTAAACGTAATCGCGGAACCAGCGCGAGAGCGTGATATGCCATCTGCGCCAAAAATCGGTCATGCTGCAGGCTATATAGGGATAATTGAAATTGACGGGGATCGTGAAGCCGAAAATGCGCCCCAAGCCTATGGCCATCTGCGAATAGCCGGCAAAATCGAAGTAGATCTGCAGGAGGAAGCAGACGGCTCCCGCCCATGCGTAGGCGGCGTTCAGGCTCGAGGCTTCGAGGCCGTAAACGAAGGACGTCACTCTGCCCAACGTATTGGCAACGATAAGCTTCATTGCGAGGCCGATTATGAATATGCGCAGGCCCTCCGCAACGCCTTCCGCGGTCAGCTTCCGTTCATCGAGCTGATCGCTTACAGACGACCAGCGGATGATGGGGCCCTGAACGAGCTGTGCGAAGAATGAGATATAGAGAAGGAACTTGGCAAAGCTCTTGGTCGCCTTTACGTCCCCCCTGAACACGTCTATATCATAGCTCAGCGCCTGGAATGTGAAAAAGCTTATGCCCAGCGGGCTCGCGATCTTCGGAACGGGAAGCGCGGCTCCGAACAGGGAGTTGAAGGAATTGACGGCAAAGCCCGCGTACTTGAACACCGCAAGCAGGCCTATATTGAATACTACGGCGACTATGAGGAGCGCTTTATTGGAGCCCCTCTCCCTTCGCGCCTCCATTGCGCGGGACAGGAAGTAATTGACCGCCGTCGAGAAAAGCATGAGGAACACGTAATAGAGCTCGCCCCATGCGTAAAACACCAGACTCGCGGCAATAAGAAGCCAGTTGCGCACCTGTTTCCACGGGAGAACCACGTAAAGCAGGAGCACGACCGGCAGGAAAATGAACAAGAAGGTTGCGGATGCGAATTCCAAAGAAGGAACCTCCGGTATCAGTTGGAGTAGCTGGGTGAATAGATGAAAATGTGCTTGACTACGTCGTTTTCAAGCTCGAACTGTATCCTCATTTCGGATATGTTGTTCTCATCCCCGGACTCGGTATAGTTCATATAGCCGTCGTCCCAATAGTTATCGCCGTACGCGGCAATGACCTCTTCCTTGGTCGCGCCGACGGTGATATTCCTCGTCGTGGAAGCGGACTTGCCGTTTATGGTGAACATTTCGATGATATCCGTATCGCCATCGGGAACGGTGCTGACAACGATATCGGGATAGGTATAGGTCTTGTCATAGCCTTCGTACACGCAGCTCACCGTCTCGCCGTACTCATAGCCGTCTCCGAGGTCGGCAAGTATCTGCTTGCTGTCGACGCGGACGGGATATTTCTTGCCGTTTATAACGACAGCCATATCGAGCTCGTTATTGAAGGGCTTGCCCGCAAGATCCTCGGGCTCCTCCTTTTTGGGATCGGAGCCGCAGGCGGCAAAGGCCGCGAGCATCGCGAGCACGAGAAGAACGGATATTGTCCTAACAGCTTTTTTCATATTATCCTCCGGATGATTATTTACTTATGGTTCTTTATAGCCAAGCTGGCTTGCGGTGAACATCGGGATATCCTTCATATCGATATCGAGCACGATATAGGAATGATAATCCAGATCGGAAAAATGCCACCATTCCGTATTTATAAGCTTGAATCCCGATTCGAGCATTACCTCGGTCATATAATCCACGTTGTCCCTCTGCTCCTGCGTCCATTCGCTCCGGCTCGAGCGGTAAACGATCTTTTCGAAGGTGTGCATGGGGGTCGGGAAATCGAGCTCCTTTCCGTCGGGGCCGATAAGGGTTATATCGACCGCGGCGGCGCGGTTATGATTCGAAGCGCTCTTGTATGGGTCGGCGATATACGCCGAATTCTTGACAATGTCGTACAGTATGTACTGCACGGACTTGGGCCTGTAGCAATCGTAAAGCTTTATCCTGTAGCCATCCTCCGCAAAACGCTTTGCGGCGGCGGCAAGCTTATTTGCCGTTCCTATCTCGAGCACGGGGACCGGCCTTGAATAAAGCACTTCCCCCGTGAAGTTCCGGTCTGTGCCGAATATCTGATAGACCTCTATGCCGGGAACAACGAGCCTTACGTCGATAAGCTCGGCGGTGAGCATAACGGGGGTCACTCCGTCGTCCTCATAGACTATCTCGCCGCTGCTGTCGGTCAGGTACTCGTATCTCGGAGACAGATAGCCGTAAAGCTTTTCCCCGGCGGGCACGAGGAAACGGCTGTAGCAATAGCACTCGCGCCCGTCATAGAGGACCTTATAGAATTCGCCGTCCGCGGGCTCGACGACCGTTATCTTCTCCTCGAAGCCGAGCCTTGCGACGACCGCGCTTTCGGTATTTGGCTCCATGCGTACGTTCAGCACGTTTACGCGGGATTTGTACTCGGCCGTGACCATAGGAGTGGGCGTCGGCTCCTCTGTAGGCTCCTCCGTCGTCTCTTCCTTAGGCTCCTCGGTCGGCTCCGGCGTGGCCTCCGGGGTGACGTACGCGGTCGGCTCGGGGGTATAGATATCCACCTCAGCATCATCCTGCGGGCTGTGGGTGGCGTCGGCCGAGAAGCTTCCATGGATCAAGGCGCATCCTGTAAACAGCATCAGCGCGGCCAGAGCCAATATAAAAGCTGTCCTTTTCAACTCGATTACCCCTTCAAAGCGTCAACGTCTGTGGGATCGTATCCCTTCTTTTCAATGGGCGGTACGTCCTTGCTCGTAGTGCCTTTGGGACTGCCGTTTACTATCTCAAGCTTGGTTCCCTCGGGACAGTGCTTGTAGATGAATTTCGCGGCTTCTGTGACCATCCTCAGACATCCGCCGGTGCTGTCGGTGCCTATCCCCTTATCCCCGCTGTAATAGCTCGGCCAGATCCTCGAGGGATCCTGCGTGCCGTACATGGGAGAATGCAGGAACAGATTGCCCCAATAGGGAGTCGCGTACTGGGCGCTGCCTCCAAGCGGGAAATCATGCCAGCGCTCCCTGTCGCCGGAAAGGGTGAATATGCCTGTCGGGGTCTTGTTCCCGCCGTGAGCGACCTTGTAGGTGTTGATTATAACCGTATAGTTGAAATTCTCATCCTTGCCGTAAATGGTGAGCGTATGCGAGCCCTTCTCAACGTAAAGGTAATACGGATGATCGGGATCGGGATCGACCGGCTCGGTAGGCTCGGGCGTATCGGTGGGATCCGGTATCTCCGTGGGCTCTGCAGTAGGCCCGGCGGTGAGCTCCGGCGGCTTATTATCGTCGATGGCTATAACGTCGTCGGTTTTCTCCGGCCCGGTGCAGCCGCATATAAGCGCCATAATGACGGCAAACAGAAGGATCATTACTAATCTTGCGTATTTCATCCTGATCTCCCAATTTACATACTAAAATTTATTATAACACGGATCGCACTTCATTTCAATCAAAAATGAAAAAACTGCTTATCAATTTTCAATTGAACAAAGGGTCGAAGTATGGTATAATCGAGTGTAAAGCATTCGGAGGTATCGATGAAGCACACGATCACAAAAGTAGACAGCGGCTCCATTGCGGAGGAGCTCGGCGTAAAGGCCGGTTGGAAGCTCGTCTCCATCGACGGGCAGACCGTGCGCGACGTGATCGATTATGAGCTTTTCACGAATAACGAGAGTATTTCCGTCGAATTCGAGACGCCCTCCGGAGAGGCCGTGATAACGGATATAGAAAAAGAGGTCTGGGAGCCCCTGGGCCTCGGCTTCGAGACCGGGCTCATGTCCCCCGTGCGCCAGTGCGCCAATCACTGCGTATTCTGCTTCATCGACCAGATGCCCCGCGGGCACCGTCCCACGCTCTATTTCAAGGACGACGACTGGCGGCTCTCGCTTATAATGGGCAATTACGTGACCTTAACGAACGTCAGCGACGCCGAGTTCAAGAGGATACTCGACCGCCGCGTCTCCCCCCTTTATATCTCCGTCCACGCCACCGACGGCAAAGTGCGTGAGGCAATGATGCGCAGCAAGAACGCGGACAGGATACTCGAGCGCCTGACCGCCCTGCATGAGCACGGCTTGAAATTCCATTCGCAGATAGTACTCTGCCCCGAGCTCAACGGAGGAGCCGTGCTTGAAAGGTCTCTGCGCGATCTTTGGTCTTTGGCGCCGGAGGCGCAGTCGGTCGCCGTGGTTCCCGTCGGGCTTACGGAGCACCGCGAGGGGCTTTATCCGTTAAAGCCCATGACCCGCGAGGAGGCCGCGGAGACCATCCGTATAGTCGACAATTTCGTTAAGGAGAGCGGCGCGGAGTATTTCGCCTATTGCTCGGATGAGATGTATCTGAGAGCGGGCCTGCCGCTTCCCGAATACGAATACTACGGCGGATTCGATCAGATCGAAAACGGCGTCGGTCTTTACAGGCTGTTCGAGGAGGGCTTCCTTGCGGCGCTTGAGGAAAAGTCTCCTCTGCCCGGCAAAGTGAAATACAGCTCCGTATGCGGAGTGGCCATCGCAGGATATCTGACCGAGCTCTTCAAGAAGCTCGAGCCCTACGGCATAGAGATAGAGGTGCTTCCCATCCGCAACAAATTCTTCGGCGAAAGCATCACCGTGAGCGGTCTTTTGACGGCTGAGGATATAATCAAGCAGGGCAAGAGCCTCTTTTCGGGCGATTCGCTCATAATGACCGCCTCAATGCTGCGCGAGATGGACGACGTTTTCCTCGACGGTCTGCATCTGCCCCAGCTTTCCGAATCCATAGGCCTTCCCGTGCATCCCATGCCTTCTGACGATGGAGAAGCTTTTATCGAAAAAATCTTTGAATTATCCGAAAGGTCTCTTGAAAAATGAAACCCTTAGTCGCAATAGTAGGACGCCCCAACGTCGGAAAATCCACCCTGTTCAACAGGATCGTCGGAAAGCGTATAGCTATAATCGAGGATACGCCGGGCGTCACGCGCGACCGTATTTACGGCGACGCGGAATGGCTCACCCATAATTTCACCGTTATCGACACGGGCGGCATAGAGCCCGACACCGACGATATCATTCTCGCGCAGATGAGGCGTCAGGCGGAGCTTGCGATAGAGACTTCGCACGTCATCATTTTCGTCGTCGACGGGCGCGAGGGCCTGACCGCGGCCGATATGGAGGTCGCCGAGATGCTCCGCCGCTGTAAAAAGCCCATCGTGCTCTGCGTAAACAAGGTCGATCACGTAAAATATGAGGACACCGCATACGACTTCTATTCGCTCGGCATAGGCGATCCCGTCACGATATCGGCCGAGCAGGGGCTCGGCGTCGGAGATCTTCTTGACGAGGTCTGCAAATACTTCCCCGCCATAGAAGCGGACGAAGGCGGCGAGACCATCTCCATCGCGGTCGTCGGAAAGCCCAACGTGGGCAAATCGAGCCTCGTTAACGCCCTTTTGGGGCAGGAACGCACTATCGTCTCCAACATCCCCGGCACCACTCGCGACGCTATCGACACCCCCTTCCGTTATAACGAGAAGGATTACGTGCTTATCGACACTGCCGGCATAAGGCGCAAGAGAGCCGTCGGCGATGAAAACGTCGAAAGGTACAGCGTCATAAGATCGCTTGCCGCAATACGCCGCTGCGACGTGGCTCTCATAGTCGTCGACGCGGAGCAGGGGCTCTCCGAGCAGGACGTCCGCATAGCCGGGTACGTTCACGAAGAGGGCAAAGCGAGCGTGCTGATAGTCAATAAGTGGGACCTCATAGAGAAGGACACGCACACGGTCGAGAAATTCAAAAAGGATATCCTGACCGACCTCGCATTCATGAGCTACGTCCCGATGCTCTTCATCTCCGCCAAGACCGGGCAGAGGGTCGCAAGGGTCATGGAGCAGGCAAACGCCGTGCTCGAGCAGGCTTCGACAAGGATCTCGACGGGCATACTGAACGACGTCATAGGCGAAGCGGTCACGATGAGCGAGCCTCCTTTCGTAAAGGGGCGCAGGCTCCGCATATTCTACTGCACTCAGGTCAGCGTGAAGCCGCCGACATTCATCATTTTCGTCAACGACGCGGAGCTCATGCATTTCTCCTACAGGAGATATCTTGAGAACTATATCCGCAAATCCTTCAGGATCGATTCGGTCCCGATAAAGATCATAGTAAGGAACAGGACCGAAAACGAAGACTGACGCTTTTTACAAATGCCGCGCTTTTTACACAGGCGCGGCTTTTTTATGCCCTCTCCCCTGTCATTTTAGTTATCGGCGCTACATAATCATTAATGACATTTGAAAAGCTGAAGGGAGAACACCTTATGGAAAGAGCGGAGCTTTACCGCGATATAGCACAGCGGACGCAGGGAGATATCTATATCGGAGTCGTCGGTCCGGTCCGCACGGGAAAATCCACTTTCATCAAGAGATTCATGGACTCTCTCGTCATACCCGAGATAGAAAACGATTATATCAGGGAGCGCGTTATCGACGAGCTTCCTCAAAGCGGCTCCGGCAGGACCGTCATGACCACTCAGCCCAAATTCGTTCCCAACGACGCCGTGGCGATCCGCCTCGGGGACGATGAAAGCACGGAGCTTTCGGTAAGGGCTATCGACTGCGTGGGCTACATGGTCGAAGGCGCCCTGGGCGGCGCCGAGGAGGAGGTCCCGCGTATGGTAAGGACTCCGTGGTTCGATCACGACATACCATTCGACCAAGCCGCGGAAATAGGGACCCGTAAGGTCATAACAGAGCACTCCACGGTAGGAATAGTCGTTTTGACCGACGGCAGCATAACGGGTATCGAGAGGAAGAACTACTGCGAAGCCGAGGATAAGGTATTTGCGGAGCTCAAAAAGACGGGCAAGCCCTTTGCCGTCGTGCTGAACAGCAGCAGGCCCGAAAGCGAAGAGGCCGTATCCGCTGCCGGAGAGATAGCGTCGAAGTACGGAGTTGAGGTCACGGCTCTCGACGTGATGAAGATGACCGTCGCGGACATAAACGGGTTATTCGAAAGCATACTCAACGAATTCCCTCTGCAGACGGTGACAATAGAAATGCCGCGCTGGATGAAGCGTCTGGGCGCAGAGCATCCCCTTTTGAGCGGTGTAATAGGATCCGTAAAGGCAGTCATGCCCTCGCTCAACCGTATGCGGGATCACAGGCTCATTGCGGACGCGCTCGCCGATAATGAAAGCTTCGGGCCGCCCGAGCTCATAAGAGCCGCGCTCGGCGACGGCAGCGCCGTCTATAGGCTCACTCCCCATGAGAACGTGTTTTACGATATCCTGAGCCGCGAATGCGGATGCGAGATCGCGGACGAATCGGATCTTATGCTCAAGCTCAAGGATATGGCGGCGGCCAAAAAGGAATATGACAGGATAGCCGACGCGCTACGGAGCGCAAATGAATTCGGATACGGGCTCGTGCCTCCCAAGATAGACGAAATGGCGCTCGACAAGCCGGAGATCGTCCGTCACGGGAACCGCTTCGGAGTGCGGCTGAAGGCGCACGCATCGGGCCTGCACATAATAAGAGTCGACGTTGAGAGCGAGGTGAATCCGCTCGTGGGCACGGCGGAGCAGGGCGAGGAGCTTGCGGGCTACCTTATGAACACTTTTGAGACAAAGCCCGACGAGATATGGACGACGAACATATTCGGAAAGCCCATATACGACCTCGTGCGTGACGGGATGACCTCAAAGACCGACAATCTTCCTCCCGACGTGCGGATGAAGCTTCGCGAAACGCTTACAAGGATGGTGAACGACGGCTGCAGCGGGCTCATCTGCATACTGCTGTAACATAAAAGGCCATGGCGTTTGAACCATGGCCTTAAACCGTTTTATCAATACTCGAAGCCGCTGGGCTCGTTGAGAGGCTTATCCAGCATTTCCGGATGCTCGAAGATATGCTTGACGAGCTTTAAGCTGCGCGCAAAGTAGAAGCCGTCGGCGATGCGCTCGTCGAGCGTGGCGCCGAAGTCGATGACGTCCCTTATCTGCTTCGTTCCGTCGGGCATTATGAGCTCCTCCTTATGTATCGTGCCGAAGGTGATCATAATGCTGTTGGTGCCGTAATTATTCAGATGATGATATACGGAGGGCGCCTTGATAGACCCGAGATTCGAACAGAATACCGAAGAGTAATTGGGATCGCCGTCGGTCAGCACCTTTGGATTGATGCCCCAGAAATCGAGCCACCTGATTATCCTTATGGCGATTATGAGCACCAGGCGCGGCAGCTTTGCAAAGCCGTCGAGCAGAGCGTCGATGCCTCCGGTGGAGGTTTCGGACTTCCTCGTTTCCTTTACGTTGCCGCAGATCTTTTGGCTTACCGTATCGAGCACGTCGTCCTCTTTCGGCACGAGGAACATGAGCGACTCGTCCGCGCCGTCCGCAAAGCGGCGCTTCACGACGAATGCCAACGAGATCTCGTTATGCTCATACATCCTGTAGCCCTGAACAAAGCGGTTCATGAGGGGCCTTTCGCGCACCATCCTTGCAAGCGCAACGATCGCGCAGTGGAATACCGTCGTCTTAAAGTCGGGATGAGAAGCGTTCTTTGCCTCGATGTATTTCAGGAGCTCCGTCACGTCGAGAGTATCGTTAAGATACACCTCGCAGTCGGTCCTCTTGGGGAAAAGATATGCCATTACCGTTTGCATCCCCGGAGCGCGGACCCTGCGTCCGTCCCTCCTGTCGCCCCATTTTCTTTTTGCTTTCTTGACCTTTTCGCTCATATTTCCTCCAAAGAAAGATATCAGAATTTAGCCATAAGCTCATTGAGCTCATAGAGTTTCTCATCAAAGACATCCTTGGTCGCTATCGCGTCGGCAAGCGCGACGTCGTAGATGCTGTTACGCCTTATTCCGACCGCTCTTCCTCCCTTGCCCTCGGCAAGCAGCTCAACTGCGCGCTGACCCATTCGGGCGGCCAGCACGCGGTCGAACGCGGAAGGATTGCCTCCGCGCTGGATATAGCCCAATACGGTCGCCTTTATCTCGACGTCGGTATGCTGACGGACGTATTCGGCAAACTCCTCCGCCTTGCCCGCGCCCTCCGCGATCATAACGATGCTCGTGAGCTTGCCGCGAAGCTTGTTTTGCGCGAGTCTTGTCGCGGCGTCCTCCCACGATACGGGCACTTCGGGAACGAGTATGAGATCCGCCGCTCCGCCGATACCCGCCCAGAGAGCGATATCGCCGCAGTTCCTGCCCATGACCTCTATAACGCCTACCCTGTCATGAGCGCGCATGGTGTCCCTGATCTTATAGATCTCGTTCGTCACGTTGTTTACGGCGGTATCGAACCCTATCGTAAAATCGGTGTAGCCCATATCGTTGTCAATGGTACCGGGGATGCCTATCACGGGTATGCCATGCTCATGAAGCGCCATACAGCCGCGGAAGCTGCCGTCACCGCCGATCACGACCAAGCCCTCTATGCCGTAAGCGCGGAGCACGGATATGGCGGTATCGATGCCCTCCTCGGTCATGAATCTGGAGCTGCGGGCAGTCCTTAAAACAGTGCCGCCCTTGTGCATCTTGTTTTCAACGTCCTCATGGTGCAGATAGTCCACCCTGCCCTCTATGAGTCCCTTATAGCCGTGATAGATGCCCATTACCTGCATACCCATCGCGACGCCTGTCTTGAAAACCGCACGGATCGCACAGTTCATGCCCGGAGTATCTCCTCCGCTCGTTAATACGCCTATTCTTTTCATAATAATGCCTTTCTGATATATGTGATTTATTTGTTCAGCTTCAAAAACTTCACGTTCTCGCTTCCCAGCAGATTTCCGAGTATTTCGAGCATGGCGGACGATCCCGTTACGCAAAGCTCTCTGGGAGCAAGCTGCTGCTTGCGCGTGATCTCGTCGAAGAACAGTACCTCGTGCGAGCCTGGATAACGCTTCAGCACGTTCATTACCCTTTCGAGCTTCTGCCTGTTTGCGTCGTTTATCCTCAAATAAAGCCTGTATCGTTCGACCTTCTCAAGCGGCGCAAGCTCGTCGATCATGACCGTATTCGCCTTATCCTCGCGCATTGAGAGCCTGCCGGTGATCCTTACGGGTCTTTCGTCGGTAAACAGATCCCTGTACTTCGAGAACACGGCGGGGAACGCCGCGAACTCGACCTGTCCCGTCATATCCTCCACTATTCCGTACGACATCAATCCGTTGCCGGATTTCGTCTGCCTCGTGCGGATGCCTCCGAGCAGACCGGCGAAAGTAACGCGCTCGTTATCGTAAATGCCCGTGTGCCCGTCGGCTTCGGCGAGCTTTTTGCAGTCGACGCCGAAAAGCCTCAGCGCGCTCTCGTATTCCATCAGCGGATGACCGCTGATATAAATGCCCAGAGCCTCCTTCTCCATTGAGAGAAGATCGTTTACGGAATACTCCTCCGCGTCCTTCGGGATCTCGCTCTTTACGGGCTCCGCGTCCTCCCCCGAGAGCATATCGAAGAGGGAAAGCTGCCCGGATTCCCGCCTCTTCTTCTCGGAGGCGGCGGCGCTGAGCTCGTCCTCGAAATTCTGCATGAGCCAAAGCCTCGTATAGCCCAGCTCATCGAAGCATCCGGCCTTTATAAGTCCCTCGAGCATGCGCTTGTTTATGCTGCCGGAGCGCATAAGGAAGTCGCCGAAATCCGTGAAAAGCCCGTTCTGCCGGCGCTCCTTCAAAAGCTCAGAGACCGCTTCCTCGCCCACGTTCCGTATCGCGGCAAGGCCGAAGCGGATCGCGCCGTCCTCGACCGTAAAATGAGCGTCCGAGCGGTTGATATCGGGAGGAAGTATCTTAAACCCGCGCTTGCGGCAGTAATAGATATAGTCGGCTATCTTATCGGCAGAACCTATAAAGCTGTTGATGAGCGCGGTCATCATCTCGACGGGGTAATAGTATTTAAGATACGCCGTCCTGTAAGCCACCACGGCGTAGCAGGCCGCGTGCGCCTTGTTGAACGCATAAGAGGCGAAGTCCGTCATCTCATCGAATATCTTGTTGGCTACCTCTTCCGATATGCCGCTGCGGACGGCGCCGGGGACCTCTATATTCCCGTTTTCATCGACTATGCCGTTGACGAAATTGACGCGCTCCATAGCCATCACGTCATGCTTTTTCTTGCTCATGGCGCGGCGTATAAGGTCGCTCCTGCCGTATGAATACCCGGCAAGATCGCGCACTATCTGCATAACCTGCTCCTGATAGACCATACAGCCGTAGGTCGTGCCGAGTATCGGACGGAGCTTATCGTGAACGTAAGTGACCGTTTTGGGATCGCGCTTTCCCTCAAGATAGCGCGGTATCTGCTCCATGGGGCCCGGACGGAAAAGCGCTATGCCCGCAATGATATCCTCGAAGCAGTCGGGCTTCATCTGCATCATGAAATTGGTCATGCCTGCGGACTCGAGCTGGAATATGCCCACTGTATCGCCCGACTGAATGAGCTCGTAAACGTGCCTGTCGTCGAAACCGAGCTTCGGAAAATCCGGAGCCTCATGCCCGCCCTGCTTTATAAACTCACAGCAATCGTGAATGACGGTCAGAGTGCGGAGCCCCAAAAAGTCCATTTTGAGCATTCCGAGCGCCTCAAGAGTGCCCATGGGATACTGTGTGGTTATGGATTCGTCGTTCCTTTGGAGCGGCACGAGATCCATCGTGGGGACCGATGATATCACAACGCCGGCGGCGTGAGTCGAAGCATGCCTCGGCAGACCCTCGAGCTTCATGGAAAGATCGAGCACCTTCTTATAAGTCTCGTTGGTGTCGTAGAGCTCCTTGAGCTCGGGGACCATCTCAAGCGCCTGCTTCAAGGTTATCTTGAGCATCTGCGGTATGAGCTTGGCGAGCTTGTCTGCGTCGTTATACGGAACGCGGAGCACCCTGCCCACGTCCCTTACGACCGCGCGCGCGGCCATGGTGCCGAACGTGATTATCTGAGCGACGTGATCCTCGCCGTATTTGCGGACCACGTAATCGATGACCTCCTGACGGCGCTCATAACAGAAATCGACGTCGATATCGGGCATCGTTATCCTCTCCGGATTTAAGAATCGCTCGAAAAGAAGGCTGTATTTTATAGGATCGAGATCGGTGATCTCAAGCGTATAGGCGACTATGGAAGCTGCGCCGGAGCCGCGCCCCGGGCCGACGGGTATGCCGTGAGTTTTGGCATAGTGGATAAAATCCCATACGATAAGGAAATAATCGACGAAGCCCATTTTCGATATGACGCCGATCTCGTATTCAAGACGCTCGACGTATTCCCTGCCGGGGTTTTCGCCAAAGCGCTTCTTCATGCCCTCGGCGCAGAGCTTCCTCAGGTATTCCTCGTGGCCCATGCCGTCCGGCGGGGTGAACTCGGGCAAGTGCCGCCCGCCGAGCTCGATCTCAAGATCGCATTTGGCCGCTACCTCGGCGGTGTTCGCAACGGCCTCTTCGTAGCCGGAAAAGCTCTTGAGCATCTCCTGCTCGGACTTCAAATAGAACTCCTCCGACTGCATCCTCATGCGGTTGGCTTCGTCAACGAACCGCCCCGTCTGGATGCAGAGCAGCGCGTCCTGCGCTTCGGCGTCGCCGCGGTCGACGTAATGGATGTCGTTGGTGGCGACGGTCTTTATACCGAGCTCACGCGCAAGCTCGGCAAGCCTCGGGAGCACTATAAGCTGCTCGGGGATGCCGTGATTCTGGAGCTCTATGTAGAAGTCCTCGCCGAATACGTTTTTCAGCCTGCGGGCAAGCTTTCTCGCTTCCTCATACTGCTCGTTCAGCAGGAATTGGGGTATATCGCCGGCAAGGCAGGCGGAGAGCACTATAAGTCCCTCGTGATACTTTTCGAGAAGATCATAGTCGATCCTCGGCTTATAATAGAAGCCGTCGACGAAAGCGATCGACGAGAGCTTCATCAGGTTCTTATAACCCGTTTCGTTCTTGCAAAGCAGTATCAGATGCGAGTAATTGCGCGCAGCGGCTTCGGCGTAAATGCTCTGCGAGGAGACATAAGCCTCCATGCCGATTATGGGCTTGACTCCCTTTTTGCGGCAGGCGTTATAGAAATCTATCGCGCCGTACATGACGCCGTGATCGGTGACGGCTATGGAATCCATGCCGAGCGAAACAGCGCGGTCAACAAGATCGCCTATCCTTGCCGCGCCGTCGAGCAGGCTGTATTCGGTATGCACGTGCAGATGAGTAAAGCTCATTTTCCGCTCCTTATTTCCTCCGCTATGGCGGCGATCCTTTTAAGCCTGTAATTGACCGCCGATTTCCCGAGACCGAGATACCCCGCAAGCTGCGAAAGAGTGAACTCGGGGTTTGCCATCCTCGCTTCTGCGACGGCGTAAAGCTCCTCCGAAAGTGCGTCGGTACCGACCTCGGACACAATGAGCTTTATATCCTCTATCTGCTGTGCGGAGGCCTTCGCCGCCTTCTCGGCGTTTGCAAAGAAGCAGTTGATCTCGCGGTTGCTGTTGTTCTTCACCTCGCGAATCATACGGTGCTCGCGCACGGCGAGCATCGCTTCGCCAGCTCCCATGAAGGTCAGGAAATCTTCGACCGTATCGCCGTTCTTCATGTATACCACGAAGAGGTTTTTCCTTTTTGTTATCTTGGGTGGTATGTCCCTTTCCGTGAGCAGCCTCGCCACTTCCGAGGCTATATGCTCGCTCTTGAACACCATCTCCGCGTGGCAGCTCCTCGCGGGGTCCGATACCGTGCCGCAGGCGAGGAACACGCCCCGCATGAAAGCGCGGAGACCGTGCTCTGACTCAAGCCCATCCGGGAGCCTCAGCTCGAACACCCTGCCGCCCTCCTCGTCAAACGACCAGAGGCCCGAATCGGCTCCGAGAGCGTCAATGCCCTTTCCGTACAAAAGCAGCTCAGTGTTCCTTGCGTTGAGCCTCTCGTGCACGTTCAGCCACATCTCCTGCTCGAGCTCGTACGCCTTACAGGCGAGCTTTGCAACAAAGCCGAGGCATACGGCGTTTTCGCTGACGTAATGGAGCCCCCACGTCCTGTGCTCGCGGGAATACTTCAGCGACGCCGAAGCAAGCGTGTAGCCCTCCACAAGCTTTTGCCCGTCGGACTCGCGCCTGAGCCTTACTTCCGTCAATTCATCTTTTACATCCGATGAAAACGACATCAGCCTTCGAACCTCTCCGAAATAGTTTCGGCTTCTATCAAAAGATCGCGGTGCTCTATAGTCGCGTTGAATTCGTCCTTCATATTCTCATAGAGCGCCTCCGCCATGGCGACCGACCTGTGCCTGCCCCCGGTGCAGCCGAAGGAGATCATGAGCCTGCGCTTCCCCTCGCGGCGGTATGCGGGTATTAGCTCACGCAGCGCCTCCGCGATCGTCTCAAGATGCCTTATTACGAGAGGATCCTTCATGACGTAATCGAATACGGGTCTGTCCCTTCCGGAAAGCTTCCTCAGGCTGTCCTCGTAATAAGGGTTTGCGGTATAGCGAACGTCAAGCACTATATCCGCGTTGAGCGGTATGCCTCTTTTGAAGCCGAAGCTGGTTATTATGAGGCGGAACTCGTTCCCGTCGCTGCGGTCTATGGCGTTCTCTATCGTCCGTTGGAATTCCCGCGGATTCATATTTGTCGTGTCGATTATATAGCTCGCGCGCTCCTTGATGGGCTCCAAAAGCTCACGCTCGATCAGTATGCCCGCAGAGACGTCGTCGTGCATGGGATGGCGCCTTCTCGTTTCGTTATATCTGCGCTGAAGCACTTCGTTCGAGCAGTCGAGGAAGAGTATATCGTGAGGATCCTCGAGCATATCGAGAGTCTTGAACATGGTCTCCGTGCTGTAGCGGAAAACGGAGGCGCGGCTGTCGATGACGAGCGCGACCCTTTCAACCGCGGGCTCGGTATTCCTGCACAGATCGAGGAAATTGCCCATAAGCCCCGCGGGCAGATTGTCGACGCAAAGGTAGCCGAGGTCCTCGAGTATTCGCAGAGCGCTCGATTTTCCGGCTCCGCTCAAGCCCGTAACGATAAGTATGTTCATTGGTTTCCCCTTTCAGCCGAGTATCTTTACCTCCGGCTCGAGCATGACTCCGAACTTTTCATAAACGGTGTTCCTGACGTGCTCTATAAGCTTTTTGACGTCGTCGGCGGTCGCTCCGCCCCGGTTTATCACGAATCCGGCGTGCTTTCGGCTCACCTCCGCGCCCCCGCACGAGCAGCCCTTCAATCCCGCCTGCTCTATAAGAGCGCCGGCGAAATACCCCTCCGGCCTCTTGAAAGTGCTTCCTGCGGAGGGATAGTTAAGCGGCTGCTTGTCGCGCCTTCTCGCGGAATAATCCTCCATCCTCTCCCTCGCTCCGCCGTCGTCGGACTGAAGGCGGAACACCGCTTCGAGCACCGCGGCGCCCGGGAAAGCGAATGCGGATCTGCGATAGCCGAGGTCATCGGGAGCCACCTCGACGGACTCCACCCTGCCGTCCCTGTAAACGACTGCGGATTCAAGCACGTTCTTTATCTCCCCGCCGTAAGCGCCCGCGTTCATTGCGACGGCGCCTCCGACTGTGCCGGGTATGCCCGCCGCCCATTCAAGGCCCATGAGCCCCGAAGCCACGGCGTGCTTTGAAACGGCGGCAAGCGAAGCTCCCGCGCCGCAAAAAAGCCTTTCGCCCTCGAGCCTGTATTCGTTGAGCTCTCCGGAGAACCTGATAAACAGCTTATCCACGCCCTCGTCCGGTATGAGCAGATTGCTTCCGTTGCCGATCAAATAATAAGCTATCCCGCGCGAATCAGCGAAGTTAAACAGCCTCGCCGCCTCGGATACGGTGCGGGGCTCGGCAAGCACGGGGATGGGGCCGCCGATCCTGAAAGTGGTGCACTCGCTTCCGCGGGCGTCCCTGCTGTAACCGATGCCGACCTCGTCGAGATAGTTGATAAGTTCAGAATAAAGATCCATCAATACGATCCTTTCATACATACATCCATTATAATTATACTATCAATTTCTCTTCATTACAAGAAGAAGCGCCAAAAAAAGAGCGCCGGCACGCATTAGCATGCCGGCGCCCCGGTGATTGTTCAGGTCAGGGCATATAGGTCAGATCCGAGAAGCAGTCGCTGAAGCTGTCGCCGCCCTCGAACACGGCCCTGTCATGCGGATCTATCTCGATGGAGATATAGCATTTCGTGCCCGTATCGGTGGTGAAATCGATCCTCGTCCTATAGTCGGTAGCTGTCGGGTAAAGCTTTGTCCCGACGTCGATCAGCATGGCAAGATTCTCCATGCCGTTGGAATAAACCCCGGCATAGAAGGGCTCGGAAACCGTGCACCATCTGTTGGAATCGGGCACGACTATCCAATCGGCGTCCATCATCTCGAAGGAGAATTTATCCGCCGCGAACGAGAACATGGCGGTGCACTCCCACGTGCCGAACAGGTCGAGATATCTGTGGATGTTGACCTTGTTGCCTATAACGGTCTCGATATAGCCCTTTTGAGAGCTCTTCAGCAGGCCCGTGGACTTATCGTTAAGACAATAGCATCTCGTAACGTGGTCCCTAGTTCCCGTCAGGGTGGAGAGCGCTATCTCGACGCGCTTGTCCCCCGTGTTGAAATTGTTGATGAGGCCCTTTACGTAGGAATCGATATCGAAAGTATCGAGCAGCACGTTGCCGGACTTGCCGACAGTGACCTTTACGGTCATGGACTTCTTCCCGTCCGACTTTTCCTTTATATTCAGCTCTATCTTCTCATCCTTGCCGTCGAAGTCCATATCGCAGTAATACGTGTTCTCGGGCTGCATCCAGGTAAGCTCGGTAACCGGATCGGGCTTGGGCGTATTCGTGGGCTTCGGAGTGGGAGTCGCGGGAGTCAGAGGAGTCGCGGTGGGCTTGGGAGTGGGCGTCGAAGCGGGAGTCGTCGCGCCGGGCTGGCTCGGAGCGGGAGTCGCGTCGGATTCCGTCTGACCCGCCGAGGGCTGAGCAGTATTCGAAGGCGCATCTGTCTTTGCGGGAGCAGCGCTCGCCGCGGGAGACTCGTTTGCCCCGGCTTCCTGCGTCGCGCCGGGATCGGCGGTCACATCGGGATCCTCCGAAGCATCGGGCTCCGCAGTATCAACGGGCTCCATGGAAGCTCCGGCGGTCGCGCCCGGGTCTTCGGATGAGGACTGGGTCGCCAGAGCGTTGGGATCGGCCGTCGGCTTGGGATCGTCCTTGACGTGCCTTACGCACGCCCATGCGGAGGACAGCGCAAACAGCACGCACAGCATCAAAGCGACGGATTTTATTATCGAGATCTTTTTCATCTTTTTCTCCTAATGTATTTATAGAACGGATTATACCCCAAATCAATTCTTTCGTCAATACGGCCTTGTCAGGAAAAATATACTTGCTTCAACACTTTCGGGCTTTATTGAACCGCGCTTCGGTATGTGATATAATTCTTTTACATCACATAAAGAAAGGTCAATATCTCTATGAAAAAAACGATCGCTTTCCTTATCACCGCAGCTATGCTCTGCCTCCCCTTTGCCGTACAGGCAAAAATCGAGTCTCCCTCGATTTTCGAAACCTCCAGCGTGCGCCTTGAGGGCTATATTGCGAGCAGCAAAGAGACCGCCGCAATTAACGAGTGGATCGGCTTCTACGACAACGATCTCTCGACCTTCGACGTCTACAGCTCCATGGATATGACCTACGGCGCTGCATATTATAACGGATACGTTTACGGCTATCTCTACGGCTATGATTCCGCGTCAGTGCTCCACAGCGAGTTCTACAGGATTAGCATCAATACGAGGCTCGTCGAGTTTATAGACGGCGCTTCCGCCGGCGGCGAGTTCATATACGGCATGGCTTATAACTACGCGGACAACACCATGTACGCTCTCTGCGACGAGAATAACCCCTATATCGCTTCCGTAAACCTTGAGAACGGCGAGCTGACCCGTGTCTTAACCGTCGATCTCGACGACAACGATTTCGGTATGTGCCTCGGTCTGCAGACCTTTGCGATAGACGACAACGGCGATTTCTACGCCCTTACCTTCTCCGCCACAAGCGCAAGGCTCGTCAGGATCGATAAGCAGAACGGCTCCCTCACCGCTCTTCTCAATACCGGATATGACACCTTCTACGCTCAGTCCATGACCTACGATCCCGTTACCAACAGGATCTACTGGGCGCATGCGGATAACAATTCCTCATATAACAACGGTATCTTCTATATCGATATGAGCAATTATACGCTCACAAAGCTCGGCAATTTCGACGTGGAGCTTGAGCTCACCTGTCTTTACGTGGTCAATGACGATATCGCGCCCGCCGGTCTTCTCGGCGACGTGGACTGCGACGGATACGTTACGATGGCCGACGTCACCCTTCTCTCGATGTATCTGAACGGCGAGGATCCCGAGATCACCGCGCAGGGCATGCTGAACGCCAATGCGAACGAGGACGAGGGCGTTGACATTCGTGATATCGCGGCTATCTACTCCATAATTTCCAACAGCTAAAGCCTCGCTTTATGGGACTGCATCCTAACGGCCCGCGAAAGCGGGTCTTTTTGTATCTCGAAAACAGATCCGAGGATCGTTTTATCCCCGGATCTGTTGTTTTTCTGTTGGTCT
>CAMZFO010000013.1 GCA_947306125.1 uncultured Clostridia bacterium
CCGAGGCCGTATGCCTCATCCACTGTGGAGAGTATCACCATTGCATTGGGATCGGTCCTCTTGACTATCTCGCGGGTGGGGAAAACCTCCGACTTGGAGCAGACGCACATTATGACGTGCTTATCCTGCCCCGTGTAAGCGCCGACGGCCTTGAGGAAGGTGACGCCGCGCTCGGTCTGCTCGAATATCCTGTCCTTGATCTCGTCGGTCTTGTCGCTGAATATGAGCAGCATCTTCTGCGAGCCGGAGCCGTACATGATCTTGTCGATAACGAGAGAGGAGAGTATGGTCATTATAATACCGTAAAGCACGGCGTTGATATCCCCGAAGACCAGACCGCCGATAAGGATTATGGCGCCGTCGATAACGAGCGTGATGGAGCCCACCGAAAGATGGGGCTTCTTCTTTTTGATGCTCATTATGACAAAATCGCTGCCGCCCGTGGAGGAGCCGCGCATATAGACGAGAGCGAGACCGGCGCCTGTGAGTATGCCCGCGAAAATGGCGGCAACGAGCCTGTCGGACTCGGCTATCACCTCGCCGCCGAACCGCGGGAAGAGCGGAGCGATAAAGTCGCCGATTATCCACATGAAGAACATGGTGATGAGCGACTTGATAAAGAACTTTTTGCCGAGGAGCTTATAGCAGATTATCGCGATGGGGATATTGATTATGTTCTGGCAGAGGAACAGCGGCATCCACGGAAAATAATGATGGATGATAATGGAAATACCGCCCACTCCGCCGGGAGCGAAATTGGCGTTTGAAGCGAAGGTATAAAAGCCGACCGCATACAGTATGCTTCCTATGATATCGAAAACGATATCCTTGGAGAACTCGCGTCCCTTTATGTCCTTAAAAAACTCCTTCAATCTTTCCATATTATCCGTCCTTTCCTTCAAAGTATCAAACCGGCTTGTTCTGCTGCCTGCACCAGACCCTCATAACGAGCCTGTGCGGGAGCAGCTTGGTCAAAAAAGCATTGAGCTTTGCGGTGCGGCCGCAGATAGAGACGTCCTTGCCCCTGTCCATGTCCTTTATCGCAAGCGCCACTACGTCCTTTGATTCGGTGTAGCACTGGTAATAGGTGATGGTGTCGTCCGTCCTCGCCGTATCGAAGAACTCGGTCCTGGTCCAGTAGGGGCAGACGGCGAGCGCCCTTATCCCCCGCTGCTTCAATTCGACGTTTATCGCCCGGGTAAAGCTCAGCGCGAAGGCCTTGGTGGCTCCGTATATGCTGATATAAGGAAGCGGCTGGAAGGCGGCCACGGAGCAGATATTGAATATCCTGCCCCCTTCGCCCATATAGGGCAGAGTCCTGTAGGTCATGCCGACGAGCGCGCTGTCGTTCACGGCGATCATATCATAATAGCCGTCAAGCTCGGCCTCGGTAAACTCCTTGAAGAAGCCGAAGCCGGATGCGTTGACGAGCACGGCTACCTCGGGCTTTTCGCTCTCCAAAAGCGCGCCGTATTCCTCGATGCTCTCCTTCTTCGACAGATCGAGGCAGACGGGACGCAGGGGCACGGAGATCTCCTTTCGGAGCTCCTCGAGCCTCTCCCTGCGCCTTGCGACGACCCATATCTCATCAAAGTTTTCACGGGCGGAAAGCTGCCTTACAAAATCACGCCCCATGCCGGAGGAGGCGCCGGTTATTACCGCAATTCTCATAGCCTATCCTTAAACAAGTGAAACGGCCGCAAAGAGAATACCCTCTGCGGCCGCAAAGTCAATCAAACTGAGTATCAGTCGTTATTGAGCTTCGCCTGTGCAGCGGCAAGACGAGCAATGGGCACGCGGAACGGCGAGCAGGAAACGTAGTTCAGGCCGATCCTGTGGCAGAAATCGATGGAGGCGGGATCGCCGCCATGTTCGCCGCAGATGCCCAGCTTGATGTTGGGACGGGTGGCACGGCCAAGCTCGGCGGCCATCTTCATCAGCTTGCCCACGCCGACCTGGTCGACCCTGGCGAAGGGATCGGACTCGAAGATCTTCTTGGCGTAGTAATCGTTCAGGAACTTGCCTGCGTCGTCACGGCTGAAGCCGAAGGTCATCTGAGTGAGGTCGTTGGTGCCGAAGGAGAAGAACTCGGCTTCCTTGGCGACTTCGTCCGCGGTGAGAGCGGCGCGGGGGATCTCGATCATGGTGCCGACCATGTAGGGGATCTCGGCTCCGCGCTCCTCCATGACCTTCTTCGCGGTGGCAACGACGAAGCTCTTAACGTACGCAAGCTCCTTGACGTCGCCTACGAGAGGTATCATGATCTCGGGAACGATATTGTAACCGGTCTCCTGACGGACCTCGATAGCCGCTTCGATAACGGCGCGGGTCTGCATCTCGGCGATCTCGGGATAAGTTACGGAAAGACGGCAGCCGCGGTGACCCATCATGGGGTTGGACTCATGCAGAGCGGCAACGGTCTCGCGCAGCTCCTCGAAGGTGAGGCCCATGGTCTTGGCCAGATCGGCGATATCCTCGTCCTTGGTGGGAAGGAACTCGTGGAGAGGCGGATCCAGGAAGCGGATGGTAACGGGACGCTCTTCCATGGCCTTGTAGATGCCCTTGAAGTCCTCGCGCTGCATGGGGAGGATCTTGGCAAGCGCCTTCTCGCGCTCTTCCTGAGTCTTGGAAACGATCATCTCGCGCACGGCGGGGATCCTGTCCTCATCGAAGAACATATGCTCGGTGCGGCAGAGGCCGATGCCCTCTGCGCCGAACTTGACGGCCATAGCCGCCTGAGCGGGAGAATCGGCGTTGGTGCGGATCTTGAGGGTGCGGATCTCGTCCGCCCACTGCATGATGGTCGCGAAATTGCCGGAAAGCTCGGCGGGAACGGTCTTGACGGCCTCGGCATATACCTTACCGGTGGTGCCGTCGAGGCTGATCCAGTCGCCTTCCTTCATGATATAGCCGTTGGCGAAGGAGATGGTCTTCGCTGCCTCGTCGATGAAGGCTTCCTTGCAGCCGGAAACGCAGCAGGTGCCGATCTGACGGGCGACGACGGCCGCGTGGCTGGTCATGCCGCCGAAGGAGGTGAAGATACCCTCGGAAGCGTTCATGCCCTCGATATCCTCGGGGCTGGTCTCCTTGCGGCAGAGAACGACCTTTTCGCCGGCCTCATGATGGGCCTTTGCCTCATCGGCGGAGAAATAGACCTTACCGCAGGCGGCTCCGGGAGAAGCGGCCAGACCGGTCGCAACGGGCTGGGCGGCCTTCAGCGCGGCGGCGTCGAAGGTGGGATGCAGGAGAGCGTCCAGGGACTTCGGCTCGATCATCTTGACGGCCTCTTCCTTGGTGATCATGCCCTCATCGACGAGATCGACGGCGATCTGGAGAGCAGCGGCGGCGGTGCGCTTGCCGTTGCGGGTCTGGAGCATGAAGAGCTTGCCGCGCTCGATGGTGAACTCCATATCCTGCATATCGCGGTAATGATTCTCAAGGGTGTTGGCGACGTTGACGAACTGGTTGTAAACGGCCTCGTTGATTTCCTTCAGGGACTCGATGGTCTCGGGAGTGCGGATGCCGGCGACGACGTCCTCGCCCTGCGCGTTCATCAGGAACTCGCCGAAGAGCCTCTTTTCGCCGGTGGCGGGGTTGCGGGTGAAGGCGACGCCGGTACCGGAGTCGTCGCCCATGTTGCCGAATACCATGCTCTGCACGTTGACGGCGGTGCCCCAGCTTGCGGGGATGTCGTGCATGCGGCGATAGACGATGGCGCGGGGGTTATCCCAGCTGCGGAAGACGGCCTTGACCGCCTCGAGGAGCTGAGTCATGGGCTCCTGCGGGAATTCGACGCCCATCTCGGCCTTATAGAGGGCCTTGTACTCGCCGATGAGCTCCTTGAGGTTCTCGGCGGTCAGATCCTTATCGAGAACGACGTTATTGGCGCTCTTCTTATTCTCAAGCAGCTTGCTGAACTTCTCCTTGTCGATCTCCATGACGACGTCGGAGAACATCTGGATGAAGCGGCGATAGCTGTCGTATGCGAAACGGGGATTGTTGGTGAGCCTTGCGAGAGCCTCGACGGTCTCGTCGTTAAGGCCGAGATTGAGGATGGTGTCCATCATGCCGGGCATGCTGGCGCGCGCGCCCGAACGGACGGATACGAGGAAGGGGTTTTCGGTGGAGCCGAACTTCTTGCCCGCCTTCTCCTCGGTGACTGCCAGAGCAGCCTTGATCTGCTCGACGATCTCGTCGGCAACGGTCTTGCCGTCTTCATAGTACCTTGTGCAGGCCTCGGTGGTAACGGTGAAGCCGTAAGGAACGGGAAGACCGAGCGTGGTCATCTCGGCAAGGTTCGCGCCCTTGCCGCCCAGAAGATCGCGCATACCGGCGTTACCTTCATTGAAAAGGTAAACGTACTTTTTAGTCATAGGTTTTCCTCCAATATATTTCGTTTTTTTGTAACCAAATGGAAGTCCTCCGTCAAGAGAACGGTTAATTATAGTATAATTTCCCTCTCAAATCAAGACTTTTCGCTGATATATTATGAGAAAAATCGCTAAAAGCGCGCCTCTTCCCTCTGCGCACCTCCTCCTTTTACCGTCTTCTTTTCGTATATACGCCCTGAAATCGACGGTTTTCGGGCAAATATATCATTATGCTTTGCAGGAGAAAAAAATAAAGCGTGGAATAAGAACAACACTTATCGGAAAGGAGCGATCCGGGTGGCATTTCCTGAGGCTTGGCTTAACGAATTGATGGGCAAAAACGATATAGCTTCCGTCATCTCGGAATACGTTCAGCTCACTCCGCGCGGCGGCAGGCTTTGGGGGCACTGCCCCTTTCACACCGACAAGACCCCTTCATTTTCCGTCTCGCCGGATAAACAGCTCTTCCATTGCTTTTCATGCAAGGCGGGCGGAAGCGTGATCCAGTTCATAATGCAGGCGGACAACCTTTCATATATCGACGCAGTCCGCAGGCTTGCGGAGCGCGCGGGCATGGAGATGCCCGACGAGATCGACGACCGCAGGCTGATGGAACAGAAGCGCCTGCGCGAGCGCATTTACGAAGCGAACCGTGAGGCGGCGTTATTCTATTATAAGGCGCTCTTCTCGCCCGAAGGCGCGGGCGCGCAGCGCTACCTTGCCAACCGCGGAGTCAACGCCGACACCGCAAAGAATTTCGGGCTGGGCTTCTCCCCCGACGGCTTCGACACGCTCTATTCTTATCTTACCGAAAAGGGCTTTTCCCGCGAGGTGCTCATAAAGGCCGGCCTTGCCGTTCCCGGCAGGAAGGATCCGGATAAGACCTATGATTTCTTCCGCGGCAGGCTCATGTTCCCCGTCATCAACGTGATGGGCAAGGTCGTCGCCTTCGGCGGCAGGACAATGGGCAGCGACGAGCCGAAGTATATCAACACGGGCGACACCCCCGTTTACAACAAGCGCGAAAACATTTACGCGCTCAATCTGATGAAGGGCAAAAAGCTGGACGATCTCGTGATCGTAGAAGGCTATATGGACGTTATAAGCCTTCATCAGCACGGCATAGACAACGCCGTTGCGTCGTTGGGTACGGCGCTGACGAGCCAGCAGGCGAAGCTCATAAAGCGCTTCGTGCAGAAGGTCTACTACGCCTACGACGGCGACGAAGCGGGCCAGAAGGCCATGCTGCGCGGCATCGACATACTGCGCGAGGCCGATATTGAGCCGAGGGTGATAGTCCTTCCCGACGGCAGGGATCCCGACGAATACGTCAAGGCCTTCGGCGCGGAGAGCTTCACGGTGCTCAAGGACGCGTCCATAACGGGCATGAGATTCAAGCTCGAGCGAACGGCGAAGGTCTGCGGGCTTGAGACGGCGGACGGCAGGGAAAGCTTTGCGCGCGAAGCATGCGCCATACTTTCCGGCCTCGACCCCGTCGAAAGGGACAGGTACATCCCCTACGTTGCCGAGGCCTCCGGCCTCTCCGCAGACACCGTGCGCGAGCAATGCGGGGTGCCCCCGCGGCAGCCGAATAGTCAAGCTCCCGCAAGGTATAATAACTACAAGCGGCCGAAGAGCGACTCCGAGCGGACGAAGAACGAGATACGCCTGCTGTCCTGCATCATGGCATCCCCGTCGGAAGGTGCGCAGATAGGGCGCAGCAAGGGTTTCTCGCTGATGCTCTTCAGGGACGCGCACTTAAGAGCCTTCTGCGCGAGGCTGCTCGCGGCCTACTCATCCGGGAACAGGGCCGACATCCCCGTCATGCTGGCGGAGCTCGAGCCGGAGGCGGCGGAGTCCGTCTCGGCGGCATACGCACTTACGGACGATATCTCTTCCCCCGTCGCCTGCGCGGAGGATATAATCGCGGCCGTGACCGAAGCGGATCTGAAGGATAAGCTCAGGGAGCTTTCCGAAAGGGCCGGCGCCGCTCCTTCGGATGAAAAGCCGGAGATAATGAAGGAGTATTCGGATACGTTCGCCCGCCTGCA
This sequence comes from uncultured Clostridia bacterium, assembly GCA_947306125.1. GTDB lineage: Bacteria > Bacillota > Clostridia > Christensenellales > CAG-138 > UBA3857. The sequence goes on from CAMZFO010000013.1 coordinate 6,422, forward strand.
GGAGCTTAAAAAGCAGCGCAGGAATTCAGATAATTGAAGCAAACCAAGGAGGTTTACATATGGATCAGGAGAAAAAGGATCATCTCAAGCTTGTTGACGAGCTCATCGAGCGCAACAAGGATAAGGGTGTAATGACCTACAAGGAGATCCAGGACACTTTCGAGGACGTCGATCTGCCCGCCGAGAAGATCGAGTCCATCTATGACAGGGTCGAAGCGGCAAGCATCGACGTCGTGGAGGACGATATCGACCTTAACGAGGGCTTTGACGTGGACGTTTCCGAGATCGAGAACGAGCAGAGCCACGCGACCGTCGACACCTCTACCGACGCCATCGCCATAGACGATCCCGTCAGGATGTATCTTAAGGAGATAGGCAGGGTCCCGCTCCTTTCCGGTCAGGAGGAGATCTCGATCGCCACGAGGATGGCGGACGGCAAGCCCGCCGAGCAGGCGATACTGAACTTCGTCAAGGCCCAGACCGGCGAGGAGTTCGAGGACTTCAAGACCGCCGTGCTCGCCCTTGCCGAAAACAAGCTCGGGAAGACCTTCAAGGAGTATAACGCAGCTGTTGAGGCGCTCTCCGAGACCGACGCCGCGATCGATCCCGCCATGCTCGAGCTCGCCGAGGACGGCCAGTACGCCAAGAGCCAGCTCGCCGAAGCCAATCTCCGCCTCGTCGTCAGCGTCGCCAAGCGCTACGTCGGGCGCGGCATGCTCTTCCTCGACCTGATCCAGGAGGGCAATCTCGGCCTCATAAAGGCGGTCGAAAAATTCGATTACCGCAAGGGCTATAAGTTCTCCACCTACGCGACCTGGTGGATCCGTCAGGCCATCACCCGCGCCATCGCCGACCAGGCGAGGACGATACGCATCCCCGTGCACATGGTCGAGACCATCAACAAGCTCGTCAGGGTCAACCGTCAGCTCCTGCAGGAGCTCGGCCGCGAGCCGAGGCCCGAGGAGATCGCCAAGGAGATGGGTATTTCCGAGGATAAGGTGCGCGAGATCATAAAGATCGCGCAGGAGCCCGTATCCCTTGAGACGCCCATAGGCGAGGAGGAGGATTCCCACCTCGGCGACTTCATTGCGGACGACGAAGCTCCCGCTCCCGAGAACATCGCCTCCACGTCCATGCTCCAGAGCCACCTCGAGGAGGTGCTCCGCACTCTCACTCCCAGGGAGGAAAAAGTTTTAAGGCTCCGCTTCGGACTCGACGACGGCAAGACGAGGACGCTGGAGGACGTTGGCAAGGAGTTCAACGTGACCCGTGAGCGCATACGCCAGATAGAGGCGAAGGCGCTTCGCAAGCTCCGCCACCCCTCGAGGAGCAAGAGGCTTAAGGATTTCCTCGATTGACGACAATTCACAAGGCCCTTCGTTTTGAAGGGCCTTCGGATTGATGACAAACCCTACGATGCCCCATACCGGATTATAGAATCATTTGAAGCAAGCCTGCTTCTTAATTGCAGAATGGATCAATCGCGGGGATATGTCTCGCAGGAGCGATCAAAAATGCTTGATTTATCGCAGTTCCGCGGCTATCGCGCCGCGGACGCGCTGACCCGCGCGGCTCCCGTTGGTCGCACCGAGTTTGCTTCATTAACTGTTTTATTTCCCTGCAGTAACTTTGTCAGCAGTCTGAAGGCCCTTCGTTTTGAAGGGCCTTTTTTTGTGCGTTATAATCGCCCGATTTTTGAAAATAATAGAGTTATGCGGTCCGTTTGCGCCGCATTGAAAGGCAGGGAAAAGATATGAAAAACAAAGCTTTGAAAAAGCGGAAGCGCAGAGCCGTATTGAGGATAGCTTCGGGCTGCGTGCTCGGGATCGCCGCCGCCGCGCTCATTGCGGCTTCCGTCTTTTTCAGATTCGATAAATGGAGAGCGCTCGACCCCGAGCTCATAGTATCCTGCCCGCAGAGCCTGAGGATCTGCTCGAATACGGGCGAGCTCGTTTCGCTGAAAGGTCCCGAAAAGAGAATCTGGGTAAGGCTCGGCGACCTTCAAAAGCACACGCCGGAAGCCTTCATAGCGGCAGAGGACGCAAGGTTTTACACGCACGAGGGAGTCGATCTTTACCGCATATTCGGAGCGGCCTGGGCGGATATCAAGGCGGGCGACTTCGTTCAGGGCGCCTCGACTATCTCGCAGCAGCTTATAAAGCTTTCGCATCTCTCGCCGGAAAAGACGATGGACAGAAAGCTCGAGGAGGCGGTGCTCGCCCTGCAGCTTGAAAGGAATTTTACGAAGGACGAGATACTTGAGATGTACCTCAATTACATCTATTTCGGCGGTGGTTTTTACGGCGTGGAGACGGCGGCGCTCGGCTATTTCGGGGTGCACGCCTCGGAGCTCACGGCGGCCCAGTCCGCACAGCTCGCCGGGATATTGAAGAGCCCCTCCGCCTACGCTCCGCATATCGACCCCGAGGCTTCGAAAAGGCGGCGCGACCTTATTTTGGGGCTCATGCTGCAGCAGGGCTTCCTTGACGAAAACGAATACGAAGCCGCGCTTGCGGAGGAGCCCGAGCTGCGCTCCGCGATACCCGATAACGACAACGAGCTGATCGAGCTGGCGATAACCGAAGCGGCGGAACTGACCTCGCTTACCCGCGGCGAGCTGCTCGTCGGCGGCTATTCTATCTATACGACTCTCGATACCGAGCTTGAGGAAAACTGCAGGGAGCTTATAAACGACCCTTCCCTCGTCCCCTCCGATAACGCGCAGGCAGCGCTCGTCGTGATAGGCGCGGGAGGGCATATAGAGGCCATGATAGGCGGCCGGGGCGAATACGCGGCGACGGGCATAAACCGCGCGGCGGACGCCGAGAGACAGCCGGGCTCGCTGATAAAGCCCATACTCGTTTACGCCCCCGCGGTGGAGCTTTACGGCTACACCCCGGCGACGGTGCTCAAGGACGAGCAGACGAGCTTTGGCGATTATTCCCCGCGCAATTCGGATGAAAAATACTACGGCGAGGTGACTCTGCGCGAGGCGGTGACGCGCTCGCTCAACATACCGGCGGTTAAGGTGCTCTCGGACATAGGCGTTCCTTCCGCCGTGGACTATGCGCGCAGGATGGGGATATCCTTCGAGAGCGAGACGCTCGGGCTGCCGCTTGCACTTGGCGGCTTCACACACGGGGTATCGCCGCTCGAAATGGCGGGAGCCTATTCGGTATTCGCCAACGGCGGGGTCTACATAAAGCCGACCTGCGTGACGCGCATCACCGACTCAAAAGGTCGCGTGCTCTATTCCGAGTCGGTCTCCGGCGAGCGTATAATGAGCCGCGAAAACGCATTCATACTGACCTCCATGCTCCGGAGCGTAGCCGAGGAGGGCACGGGCAGAAGGCTCGCGTCTACAGGGCTGCCTCTCGCCGCCAAAACAGGCACGTCCGTCGACGGCAGCGGGGTGCGCGACGCCTGGTGCGCGGCATACACCTGCGAGCACACAGCCGTAGTTTGGATGGGTACCGACACTGCCGCGGAAGGGAGCCTGCCCGAAAGCGCGGTGGGCGGGAATCAGCCGGCGATTCTTCTCGGCAGGCTGTTCCTCGGCATTTACGCCTCCCGTACCTGCCCGGAGCCCGAAAAGCCCGAGGGCGTTAAGGAATACAGTATAGACGTTTCGGATATGGACAGCGGGAATATCTACGCCGCGCAGGAGACGACGCCAAAGGAATTCGTGAGGCGCGAATACTTCACCGAGGGCAGCGAGCCCACGGAGCGCGACCCGCGCTGGATGGCTCCCCTGCCGCCCTCCGAGGTCGGCTGGAGCATAGGCGAAAACGGTAAGCCCGTCATATCCTTCATGGCGGACGAGACGGAATTCGGCTATAAAATAATCCGCTCGGATCCGAGCGGAAACGAAAGGACGGTATGCGAATTCAGCGAGGCGTGGGGATACACGAGCTTCACGGACGAGAGCGCCGCTCCGGGCGGAGCGTACGTTTACACCGTTATCGCCGAGAACCCACGGCTCAGGGACGCGAACGGAGCTCCCATCCAAAGCGAGCCTTCGAGGAAGCTGCGGATAGTGGTCCCGTTCTTCGGCTAATAGACGAACGAGGCCGCGACGGCCCTTACGGAAGCCTCGCTCACGGTATAGAGCTTTTTGCCTCCCTCGGCCGAGGAGACCGCGCGGCAGCCCGAAAAGCGAAGGCCGACGTCCGAGGTGATATAAGCCGTCAGGATATACGAGGTATCATAGCACATTTTGGGAACGGCAAAGCTCTCCCCGGGCGAGAGCTCGGCGGAAAACTCGATGAACACGGTGTTTTCATCGAGAGTGGGCAGGTCGTTCAGGAAGGGAACTATCAGCGTGCCGCCCTCGATACGGAAATTTGCGGGGCTGCCGTCAAGCAGCACGCGCTCCGCGCTGAGCCCTCCGAGATCGAGATGGAGCTCGTAGAGCGAACGGTCGGTATTGTTTACGAAAAGGAGCGACAGCCTGCCCTCGACGCGGAAGCGGGCCATTCCCGCCTGATCGTACCTCGTGACGACGGACGCCTCGAGCAGCATTTCGCTCTGCTCGTCCGATATGCGCACGGGGGTATCGTCCGCGGTCTCCGTTGAGGAAGGCTCGGGCGTCTCCGCGGCGGGCTCCGTTTCAACGGGCTCGTCCGTGGTTTCGGGCGCGGCGGTCGCTGGAGCTTCCGTTGCGGGAACGGCGGTCGCGGGAGCTTCCGTTGCGGGAACGGCGGACGCGGGAGCTTCCGTTGCGGGAGCCGCGGTCGCCGCCTGCGCGGTCGGATAAGGCTCGGCTTCCCGCTTTTTCTGCTTATTCCCGAGTATGAGCGCGAGCGCGACAATACCGCCGACGGCGAGCAGCGCGAGAGCTGCCGCGCCGACGGTGAAGATCACTCTCTTTTTGCGTCTGCGCTCAATATTGGACATTTGATATTAAAGGGCGGAGGAACTCCGCCCTCGGATTGATGACAAACCCTACGATGCCCCATACCGGATTATAGAATCATTTGAAGCAAGCCTGCTTCTTAATTGCAGAATGGATCAATCGCGGGGATATGTCTCGCAGGAGCGATCAAAAATGCTTGATTTATCGCAGTTCCGCGGCTATCGCGCCGCGGACGCGCTGACCCGCGCGGCTCCCGTTGGTCGCACCGAGTTTGCTTCATTAACTGTTTTATTTCCCTGCAGTAACTTTGTCAGCAGTCTGAGGGCGGAGAAACTCCGCCCTTTCTTTGTTTCCGTCAGTTATTCGGCCTTTCCCACTTGAACTCATGCGCGGCTTCCTCGCCGCGGAGCACGCGGAGACCGCCCGCCGCAAGCGCTTCCATCTCGAATTCGCCGGCCATTATCTCGACCGGGGCGATCCATTCGATGCGCGGAGCAAGCATATCGGTGAAAAGCCTGGAATGCGCGAGACCGCCGGTGATGACAATGCGGTCGACCTTGCCGTTCACGGAGGCCGCAAGCTCCGCAATGCCCTTGGCATGCGAGAGCGCCATGGCTTCATAGAGAAGCCTTGCCTGCTCATTGCCGCTTTCGATCATGGCTTCGATCTCGAGGCCGTCGCTCGTGCCGAGATATGCCTTGAGGCCGGAATTGCCCCTGATATAGCGGCTCATCTCCTCCTTGGTATACTTGCCGGAGTAGCAGAGCATGGCAAGATCCATCGCCTGCAGCCTGCCGCACCTTTCGGGAGCGAAGCCCGCGTCGTCGTCGGAATAGCAGTCGATAAGCCTGCCCTTATGGGAAAGCCACGCGGAGCAGCCGCCGCCGATATGCAGCACGATGATGGTGCAGTCCTCGAGCTTTTTGTTAAGACGCTCCTCGGCGCACTTCCTTGCCATTGCGCGGCTGTTCAGAACGTGACCGCGGCTCTTTTTGGGTATCTCGGGCATACCGGTGACGCGCGAGATATCCGAAAGCTCGTCGACGGCGACGGGATCGTAGACCATTGCGGGGATGCCCAGAGGCCTTGCGATGGCGTCCGCAAGCACGCAGGCAAGGTTCGAAATATGCGTGTCGACCTTGGCGGCGTAGAAATAGTCGATCATGTCCTTATTGATCCTGAACGCGCCGGAGGGCACGGGAGGAAGAAGGCCGCCCCTTGCCATGACGCAGGTGAGGCTCTCCTTCGCAATGCCGTTGTCCCGAAGCGCCTTCTCGATAAGGGCCATGCGGTAATCGAACTGATCCATCACCCACTTGAAGCCCTTTACCTCCTCGAGAGGATGCCTGACGGTGACGGCCATAATGCGCTCGTTATCGTCGAATACGGCGAGCTTGGTGGAAGTGGAACCGGGATTTATAACGAGTATTCTTTCCATATCGCGTCAGCTCACGAAGCCCGCGCCGAGGGCGAGAGAATAATACTTCTCCTCCGCGCTGGAGCCGCGGGAAGCCAGAACGATGGGCACCTTGCAGCCCATTATGAGGCCGGCCATCCTGCCGCCCGCCGTGTAGACGAGGGCCTTACCCAGTACGTTGCCGACGACGATCTCGGGAACGAGAAGGATATCGAAATCGCCGGCGCAGGGGCAGTCGTAGCCCTTTATGGCGGAAAGCTCGGGGACCATCGCGAGGTCGTAGGAGATGGGGCCTTCGACGTAGCAGGAAGGAAGCTCGCCCTCAAGGCTCATGCGCTTCAATTCCGCGGCGTCCACGGTCTCCTGCATCTTGGGATTGATGGTCTCGATAGCGCAGAGAGCCGCTACGTTGGGCTTCTCATAGCCGAGCTTATGGAAGAACTCGACGGCGTTCTTGACGATCTTGATCTTCTTATCGAGATCGGGATAGGTGCACATGCCGCCGTCGGTGACGCACATGAGCTTATGATAGCCGGGGACCTCGACCATCATGCAGTGGCTCATGAGGGAACCGGTCCTCAGATCCGCTTCGGGATCCAGAACGCCCTTGAGCATCTGGCCGGTCATGATCTTGCCCTTCATCAGGAAGTCGGCCCTGCCCTCCTTAATGAGCTTGGCGGCGCATACGCTGGGATGCATCCCCTCGGGTACTTCGACGATCTCGAAATCCTTGGGATCCTGGCCGAGGGAAACGAGTACGGCCTCGATCTTCTCCCTGTCGCCGACGAGGACGGAATCAACGAGATCCTTTGCATGAATGACAGCTTCGAGCGCGTGAGCGTCGTCGGCGCAGACGAGCGCAACGGTGCGGCGCTTACCGGTCTTTACACGGGAAACGAGCTCATCGAATGTTTTGATAGCCATTGAAATATTCCTCCTTTGTTTAGGGCATGGAAGTCCTTTTACTCCTTTATTTTACTATATGTTTTCCGTTCTGGCAACAGTGACCTTCGATATATTTAAAAAGAAAAGGCGGCGTTCAATATTATATTTGCAATGGAGCAAGGTTCGTTATATAATAATATGATTAAATCTTTTTAAGGAGTCATTATGCTCTCCATCAATAACGTGAGCTTCACATACGAAAGCGGCAGCCCCGCCCTGTCGAACGTATCCCTGCGGATAGACGACGGGGAATTCGTCTGCATAGTCGGGCATAACGGCAGCGGCAAATCGACTCTGGCAAAAATGCTGAACGGTCTGCTGCTCCCCACCGAAGGCACCGTCATCGTAAACGGCATGGATACCGCCGACGAGGACAGGCTGCTCGACATCCGCCGCCACGTCGGGATAGTTTTCCAGAATCCCGACAATCAGATAGTCACGACCGTCGTGCGCGAGGACGTCGCCTTCGGCCCCGAAAACCTCGGCATACCCACCGAAGAGATGATCGTCAGGGTCGACGAGGCGCTTGCCGCGGTCGGCATGGAAAGCTACGCCGAGTCCGCTCCGCATATGCTCTCGGGCGGTCAGAAGCAGAGGATAGCCATCGCCGGCATGCTTGCGATGGAGCCGAACGTGCTCGTGCTCGACGAGGCCACGGCTATGCTCGATCCCCTCGGAAGGCGGGACATAATCCGCATAGTGCGCGAGCTGCACGAGAAGAAGGGCATAACGGTCATCATGATCACGCAGTACATGGAGGAAGCGATCGGAGTCGACCGAGTGATCGTCATGAACGGCGGTCAGGTCTGGATGGAAGGCACTCCGGCCGAGATATTCGCAAGGGGCGACGAGCTTCGCTCGATAGGTCTCGACGTGCCCGCGGCCGTGGAGCTTCGTGAACAGTTAAAGGAAAAAGGCATCGCCGACGCCGGCGACGCAATGACGCTTGAGGAGTTATCCAAAGAACTATGCCGATCGTTGTTGAACACCTGACACACGTCTATCAGAGCGGCAGCATAAACGCATACACCGCTTTGAAGGATATAAACATGACCATAGAGGACGGCGAATTCGTCGGTCTTATAGGGCATACCGGAAGCGGCAAATCGACCCTTATCCAGCAGCTCAACGGCCTCATGCAGCCCACGAGCGGCAGGGTGACGGTCGACGGCTTCGACATGAACGACAAGAAGCAGCGCGCAGGCGGCAGGGCGCTCGTCGGCATGGTATTCCAGTACCCCGATTATCAGCTCTTCGACGAGACCGTATACCGCGATATAAGCTTCGGCCCCAAAAATCTCAAGCTCGACGAAGCGGAGATCGACCGAAGGGTGCGCGAAGCGATGGACCTCGTGGGGCTCGATTTTGAGGAGTTCGCGGAGAAATCCCCCTTCGAGCTCTCGGGCGGCGAAAAGCGCCGCTGCGCTTTGGCTGGTATAATCGCGATGTATCCCAAGTATCTCGTGCTCGACGAGCCCATGGCGGGCCTTGACCCCTCCGGCAGAAGGGCCGTGCTCGAGATGATCGACGGCTTCAGGAAGCGTCTGGGATGCGCGGTCGTAATGGTCAGCCATTCCATGGACGATATCGCAAAGGCCGCGGACAAGGTCATAGTGCTCCGCGGCGGCGAGATATTCAAATGCGGCACTCCCGCGGAGATTTTCTCGCTTTCCGACGAGCTCAACGAGATGGGGCTTGAGCCCCCCTTCGCCGCGCGTATGGCCTCCGAATTGAGAAGGAGGGGCTTCGCGCTGCCGGGGAGCATATACACGAACGAAGCGCTCGTAGAGGCGCTCGAAAGCTTCAAAAGGGGTGATAAGAATGTTTAAGGATATCACTCTCGGTCAGTATTTCCCCGTCGATTCGCCGGTGCACCGCCTCGATCCGAGGACGAAGCTCGTGCTGCTGATAATGTACATTATCGCGGTATTCATAGTAAAGGACATATGCGTTTTCGGGCTCGTGCTCGCCTTCATGCTTTTCATGACGATAATGAGCCGCGTGCCGCTGAGCTACGTTACAAAGGCCATAAAGCCCATGAAGTGGCTGCTGCCGATCATGTTCCTGCTCAATCTGTTCATGATAAAAACCGGCACTCCCCTCTTCACCTGGAAATTTATCAGCATCACCTCCGGCGGCGTGAGGCAGGCGCTGTTCATAGTGCTCCGCCTTATAGCGCTCGTGACGGGCGCCTCTCTGCTCACCCTTACCACCACCCCCGTTTCGCTGACGGAGGGGCTCGAGAGGCTGCTTTCGCCGCTCAAGGCTATCAAGTTCCCCGTGCATGAGCTCGCGATGATGATGACTATCGCCCTGAGGTTCATACCCACTCTGCTCGAGGAGGCCGACAAGATAATGAAGGCCCAGCTCGCAAGGGGCGCCGACCTTGAAAGCGGCAGCATATTCAGGCGCGCCAAAGCCATGCTGCCCATACTCATCCCCCTGTTCGTCAATTCCTTCCGCCGCGCGGAGGAGCTTGCGCTCGCAATGGAGAGCCGCTGCTATCACGGCGGCGAGGGCAGGACGAGGCTCAAGGTATTGAAATTCCAGCTCAACGACCTTTGGGCGCTGCTCATAATGAGCGCGTTCTTCGCGGCTGTAGTGCTCATTCAGCACTTCCTGCCCATCGACAGTATGCTCACCGCCGCTTTGAAGCGGATACTGAAGCTCGGATGAACGGCGTTTCGAAGAAAACCCGAAGGAGCATGCTCATTGCCGCTGCGCTGATACTTTCGGCGGCGATAATATGGCTCGTGCTGCTCGAATCCCGCAGCTACACCCGCGCGGTCTGCCGCAGGCTCGAAGAATTCGGGTACCGCCTCTCCCCCGCCGATTTCTATACGCAGGGCTTCGGCGCCGGCACGAGCATATCGCGCGTGGTCGGCGTGGATCTGACCGAGGCCGCGGAGCTTTCGAGGGCCTGCGGGTTCCCGGGGGACACGGAAAAGACGGGACTTGTAGAGCTCATGCTTTGCAGGCTCGACAGCGACCGCGTGCTTTACGTATACGTCGTCGACCGCGAGCCGGAGCTCGTGTTCATAGAGGACGTTTCAAGCGGGGCTTTGGCGCCCGTCAACGGCAAATGAGAAGGATCGCTCTGATAATCGAATACGACGGCACGAATTACGTCGGATGGCAGGTCCAGCCGAACGGCGTCGCCGTGCAGCAGGTGATAGGCGAGGCCTTTGAAAAGCTCACGGGCGAGCGCCCCGTGCTGCACGCCTCGGGCCGCACCGACAGCGGCGTGCACGCAATGGCGCAGGTGGCGCATTTCGATACCGGATGCCGCATACCGGGCGACAAGATCTGCTACGCGCTCAATACGCGGCTGCCGGGCGACATACGCATAAAGGCGAGCTTCGACGTGCCCGAGGATTTCCATTCCCGCTTCTGCGTTAAGGAAAAGCATTACGTTTACACCGTGAACAACGCGCCGCACGCCTCCGCCTTTACGAGGAACACTGCGCTGCACGTCCATTATCCGCTCGATAAGGGCAGGCTCGACGCGGCCGCCGCTTACTTTTTGGGCGAGCATGATTTCAACGCCTTCCGCTCCTCGGGAAGCGTGCCCTCCTCCACCGTCCGCAGGATATTCGTTTCCGAATGGGAAAGGGACGGGAGCCTCCTGCGCTATCACGTTGCCGGGAGCGGGTTTTTATACAACATGGTCCGGATAATGACCGGCACCATGCTGCGCATAGGTATGGGCTTCGAGGAGCCCTCGATAATAGCCGATGCGCTCGCCCACGCGCAAAGGAGCTATGCCGGGGACACCGCTCCGGCGCACGGCCTGATGCTCAGAAGGGTCGTCTACGATCTTTTCGACACGGAGGACTTTATCAATTAATGCTTGATAAATCCGCCTCTGTGCAGTATAATAAAATGGTAAAAATATAATCGGAGGTGCAATATGCCTGCAAATCTTCTGTATGACCTCGGCACAGTCACATTGACTGACGACCTGATCGCAACCATCGCGGGTACTGCGGCCGTTGAGAATTACGGCATCGTGGCAATGAACAGCAAGAGCGCCGCCGACGCTATACTCCAGCTCGTCGGCAGCGAAAACATGAAAAGAGGCGTCAAGGTGACCGTCCTTTCCGACGGAACGACCCTTGATATCGATCTGCACGTGACCGTTATGTACGGCGTATCACTGCCCGCCGTGGCGCAGAACGCCGTCAGCAACGTAAAATACCGCGTTGAGGATCTGACGGGGCTGCACGTTCGCAACGTGAACATTTTCGTCGAAGCCATTAAGGTCTGATTTCGGAGAGGGAGATCGCTTTGAAAAGGCAAGTATTTAACGGAGATATGCTGAGGGAGATGTTCCTTATGGGAGCGGCTCTCCTCGAGCACAATAAGGCGTCGATAGACGCTATGAACGTATTCCCCGTCCCCGACGGAGATACGGGTACCAATATGTCCATGACCATGCAGCGCGCCGTTGCGGAGATACGCGCATGCGATCTTGACACAGCAGAGGCCGTGGCCGCCGCCGCTTCTTTGGGCGCGCTCAAGGGCGCGAGGGGAAATTCCGGCGTCATACTCTCGCAGGTGTTCAGGGGCATTGCCCAGTCCATAAAGGGCAAGGACGATATCATATCCGCCCAGATGCTCGCGGACGCCATGACCTCGGGCACGGAGGCCGCTTATAAGGCGGTCATGCGTCCCAAGGAGGGCACCATGCTGACCGTGGCCCGGTTCATGTCCGACGCCGCGCAGAAGGCCGCCTCTGTCCGCGGAGCCGAAGTCTACGACGTGCTCGAAGCCATGCTCGAGGGCGGCGAGGAAGCTCTTAAGAAGACCCCCGAGCTGCTTCCCGTTCTGAAGGAAGCGGGCGTGCTGGATTCCGGCGGAACGGGTCTGCTCACCATATTCCGCGGCTTCATGCTCGCGGCGAACGGCGAGGGACTTGAGGATCTGGATATCGAGGCGCTCACTCCCGCTGAAGCCGCCGAGGAGTATTCCGACAACGAGAGCATAATCGCCTCCACCAACGTCGAGGACATAAAGTTCGGCTACTGCAGCGAGCTCTTCATAATCCACATTCACGACGACGTGACCGAGCAGGATATCGACCGCTTCCGCGACAAGCTCTGCCGCCTCGGCGACAGCGTCGTAGTCGTGCACGATACGGGCATCATAAAGGTGCACGTCCACTCCAACGCTCCCGGCAAGGTCATACAGTTCGCGCTCATGCTCGGCGAGATCGACAAGCTCAAGGTCGACAATATGCGCGAGCAGAACCGCCAGATACACGAAAAGCAGCTCCGCGAGCAGAAGGAGCAGGCCGTAATAGCCGTTTCCGCGGGCGAAGGCCTCGAATCCGACCTCAGGGAGCTTGACGTGAGCTATATCATTTCGGGCGGGCAGACCATGAATCCCAGCATAGACGTCATACTGCAGGCGATCAAAAAGGTCAACGCCAGGAACGTATTCGTGCTCCCCAACAACTCCAATATCATAATGGCCGCGCAGCAGGCGGCCGAGGCCGCGGAGTGCAACGTCATAGTGCTCCCCACCAAGACCGTCATGCAGGGCATCTCCGCCATGACGGGCTACAACCCCGACTGCTCCGTGGAGGAGAACACCGAGGCAATGACGGAGTGCATCAACAACGTCGTTTCCGGCTCCGTGACCTACGCCGTGCGCGACACCTCGTACGAGGGCAAAACCATCCATACCGGGGATATCATCGGCCTTATCGACAACAAGATCTCCGAGGTAGGCGCCGACGTCGCCGAATGCTCGTTGGCTCTCGTCGAAAAGATGATCTCCTCGCTTGACGACTGCGGCTTCGTTTCGATCTATTGGGGCGAGGGCGCGAGCGAGGCCTCCGCACAGGCTCTGGTCGGCGAGCTCACCGAGCGCTACCCCGATATCGAGTTCATGGTGCGCTCCGGCGGGCAGCCCCTCTACTACTACTATATCTCCGCAGAATAATGGAGCTGAACGATAAGCTTACCGAAATAAAAGGGATCGGTCCCAAGCGAGCCGAGGCGTTGGCCCGCTTGGGGCTTTTTTCGTTGCGTGATCTGCTTTATTTCACCCCGCGCGAGCATTACGATCTGCGCGAGGCCAAAAAAATCGAGGAGCTCGAGCACGGCGAATACGCGATAATTAAGATAGAAGAGATAGCGAAGCCCTCCGTTTCGTATCCGCTCATAAACGGCAGGCGCACTCCGCTCATAAGCGTTTACGTTTCCGACGGCTCCGGCAGGATAAGGCTCTCCTGGTTCAATCAGCCCTATATAAGAAACAGCATACCCGATTTCGCGCACGGATTCGCGCACGGGCGGGTCGATATGACCCACGGGAAGGTGATGGTGAACGCCGCCTTCTGCCCGGAGCCCCCCGGTATGCTCCCCGTCTACCCTCTGACCAAGGGGATCGGGCAGGTCTCAATGCGCTCGTGCTTAAAGTCCGCGCTGCGTGCGGCGGACGGACGGTACGTGGAGACCCTTCCCGACGAGCTGAGGCTGGAGCACAGGCTTTGCCAGCTCGGATTCGCGCTTGAAAACCTGCATTTCCCCGTCAATCCGGAGGCGCTTGCCATCGCCAAGCGAAGGCTCGCGTTTGAAAACATACTCGATTTCACCATACTTTTGGAGTCCTTCCGCGCAGAGCGCCTGCGCGCCAACGGCTTCGCATTCGACACCGCGGGACTTGAAGAGGAGTTTTTGAGCCTCCTCCCCTACCGTCCCACGGAAGGCCAGCTTGCCGTGATGCGGGATATCGCCGCAGACATGGCGAAGTCCTCGCCCATGAACCGCCTCGTCCAGGGCGACGTCGGCTCCGGAAAGACCATGCTGGCGTTCTACGCCATGTTCATTGCCGAAAGGAACGGTCTGCAGTCAGCGCTGATGGCGCCTACGGCTCTGCTCGCGGAGCAGCATTACTCGAAATTGAATGCGCTTTTCGGGAACAGGGCGGTGCTCCTCACGGGGAACATGAAGAAATCGGAGCAGAAAGCGGCGCTCGCGGCGATAGAAAGCGGGGAGGCCGCTTACGTAGTCGGCACGCATTCGCTCATAGAGGAGGGCGTGCGCTTCTCCCGTCTCGGCGCGGTGATCGCCGACGAACAGCACAGATTCGGCGTGCGCCAGCGCGCGGAATTGGGCGGCAAGGCGGGCTCGCCGGACGTGCTCATTATGAGCGCGACCCCCATCCCCCGCACGCTCTCGCTGATACTTTACGGGGACCTTGACGTTTCGCTTCTCAAGGAGCTCCCCGGCGGAAGGAAGCCCGTCACGACGCGGTACGTCCCGCCCGAAAAGCGGACGGATATGTACCGGTTCATAGAGAGGCAGATACTCGAGCGGGGCATACAGGCCTTCGTCGTCTGCCCCATGATAGAGGACAACGAGGCGCAGCAGCTGCTCTATTCCGCCGAATCGGTACACAAGGAGCTTAAGGCCAAGCTCAGCGTGCGCGTAGAGCTCGTGCACGGCAGGATGAAGTCCGAAAAGCGCGAGCAGATAATGCGAAGCTTCCGCGACGGAGAGATCGATCTGCTCGTATCCACCACGGTCATAGAGGTCGGAGTCGACGTGCCGAACGCCTGCATAATGGCGATAGAGTCCAGCGAAAGATTCGGCCTTGCCCAGATGCACCAGCTCCGCGGAAGGGTCGGAAGGAGCAGCCTTGAAAGCTACTGCTTCCTGCTTACGGAAAGCCGGTCGGAGTCCGCCGCCGAGCGAATAAAGACCCTCGTTTCATCCGGCGACGGCTTTATGATAGCAGAAAAAGATCTGGAGACGCGCGGCCCGGGCGAGCTTTTGGGCATGCGTCAGCACGGCAGCTCGCAGTTTATCGACGCCTTCATGCTGAGCGATATGAGCACTCTGAACGAAGCGCGGCAGGCGGCGATGAAGCTGCTTATCAGCAGATCGCCGGAGGATAAAAAAGTCGTTAAAAACGCACTCGAGCGTTACTCGGGCGAGCTGAAAAGCATCGCCATCAACTGATAAAGGAGCATTATGAACGCGCCTGTTAAAAAGAATGACGATATCGTGATCGAGATAACCGGAATGAGCTCCGAGGGCTCAGGGGTAGGCAGATACGAGGGCTTCGCCGTATTCGTCCCCTTTGCTCTCCCGCACGAGACCGTCGAAGCGCATATTATAAAGGTCTCGGGCTCATACGCCGTCGGCAAGCTGACGGGCGTCATCTGCGCCTCGCCCGACAGGGTCGAGCCAGTCTGCCCCGCCTTCACAAAATGCGGCGGCTGCGCGCTGCAGCATATGAGCTATGCGGCGCAGCTCGGGTTCAAGCGGAACAAGGTCGCCGACGCGCTGAAGCGGCTGGGCGGCATCGAAGACGTTGAAGTTAAGCCCACTATAGGTATGGACGAGCCCCTGCGCTGCAGGAACAAGGGCAGCTTCCCCTTCGCCGGGATCGAAGGCGAGGTCAAATGGGGGCTCTTCGCGCCGAGGAGCCACAGGCTGATACCCGTTACGGACTGCGTTATAGAAAACGAAAGCTCTATAAGCGCCGCAAAAGCCGTCGCCGAATGGGCTAACGCGAACGGCGTGCCCGCCTATGACGAGCGGAGCCATACCGGTATACTGCGCCACGTCGTCACAAGGAGCTGCACTGGCGGAACGACCGTCTGCATAGTCACTACCGGCAAGCTCCCGAATAAGGACGATATTACAACCAGGCTTAAAAAGGCCGTCCCCGGGCTCGTCTCCGTCGTGCACAACGTGAACCGGGCGGATACGAACGTGATAGCGGGACCCGAGAGCAGTGTTATATGTGGAAGCGATACCGTTTTTCAGAAGATCTGCGGGCTTGATTTTTCCGTCAGCAGCGAAAGCTTTTTGCAGGTCAATACAGTTCAGACGGAAAAGCTTTATTCACTTGCGATAGAAGGTCTTGAGCTCAAGGGCGATGAAAGCATAGCGGACGTATTCTGCGGCATAGGTACTATCTCCCTGCTGCTTGCAAAGAAAGCGGGACAAGTGCTTGGTATCGAGTGCGTCCCAAAGGCCATTGAAAACGCGAAGAACAACGCGCTCATAAACGGCATAGACAACGCCGAATTCGTATGCGGAAATGCCGAGGAAGTCCTTCCCCGCTGTGTGGCTGCGGGGCGGAGATTCGACTGCGTCACGCTCGACCCGCCGAGGAAGGGCGCGGAACCCGCCGTGCTCGACGCAATCGCTCAAAGCGGAGCCTCAAAAATAGCCTATATCTCTTGCGACCCGGCTACGCTCGCCCGCGACCTTAAGCTGCTTAAAGAGAAGGGCTGCGAGATCGTATCCGTTCAGCCCGTGGATATGTTCCCGATGACGGCGCATGTGGAGACGGTGGTATTAATGACAAAGAAATGAGTAAATCGGAGCTTGACGGAGGAATAG
>CAMZFO010000014.1 GCA_947306125.1 uncultured Clostridia bacterium
TTCTTTTCAAGATTCGTGACCTTCGCCATCTCCTCCTTGATGGAGTTCATGCCCTTCTCACGGCCCTCGTAAATAATGCCGGTCCTGTCGCAGAGCGTGATGGACCTGACGCCGGAGGAGAGCAGCAGCTTGGCGATGGCAATGCTTGCCGCGCCCGCGCCGTTGATGACCACCTTGACTTCCTCAAGCTTCTTCCCCACCACCTTGACGGCGTTCATGAGGCCGGCAAGGGTTATGACCGCCGTGCCGTGCTGATCGTCGTGGAAAATGGGGATATCGCATTTTTCCTTGAGCTTCTTTTCGATCTCGAAGCAGCGGGGAGCGGCTATATCCTCGAGATTGACGCCGCCGAAGCTGCCGGAGATGAGGTAGATGGTGTTGACGATCTCATCGACGTCCTTGCTCTTTATGCAGAGGGGGAAGGCGTCGACGTCGCCGAATGACTTGAAGAGCACGCATTTGCCCTCCATAACGGGCATACCGGCCTCGGGGCCAATGTCGCCCAGGCCCAATACCGCCGTGCCGTCGGTGACGACGAGGCAGAGGTTATGGCGGCGGGTGAGCTCATAGCTCTTTTCGATATCCTTCTGTATCTCAAGGCAGGGCTGCGCAACGCCGGGCGTATAGGCAAGCGAGAGATCCTCCTTGGTCTTTACGGGGACGGTGGCGTTTACTTCGATCTTGCCCTTCCACTGCTCGTGCAGGCGGAGCGATTCTTTTGCGTAATCCATGTTTATCTCCTTTGATATTACTTGTTCTCGAAATCAAACTTGAAGGGGAGCTCGTACCAGTCGCGCACGGTGGTAAGATCCTTCTGCACTCCCTCGCCGACGGGAACGCCCTTGTCCTTCCTGTCGAGCCAGCAGAGGTACTCCTTCTCGCCCGCGGTATAAATGCGGTCGCGTCCGGGCGCCTTTTCGGAGGCGCGCAGCGCGCGGAGTATCTCGCCGCAGGTCTTTTTGAAGCTCTCCTGACCCATAAAGGCGTCGGGATCCGCAACGAGGAACCAGTGACCGAGGTGATACGGACGGCGGTTGCCCTCCTCGTCGAAGCCTGTGAGCATCTTAAGATAGCTGCCCGCCTGGAGCGCCGCGGAAAGTACCTCGACTACGGTCGCGTATCCATAGCCCTTATAGCCCGCGAGGTCGTCGTTTATGCCGCCCAGTGGCGCGAGCGCCGCATTGCCCTGAGTAAGATCCACGAGTATCTGCTCGCTGTCGGTCAGGGCCTCGCCGTTCTTGCCTATTACCATACCGGCGGGAGTATCCTTGCCGTTCCTGGCAAAATACTCTATCTTGCCCCTCTGGGTGATGGAGGTGGCGCAGTCTATCACGAAGGGGAACTCCTCATCGGTGGGAAGGCCGATGGTCAGGGGGTTCGTGCCGAGCATATTCTCCACACCGAACGTGGGCGCGATGCTGGGGCGCGCGTTGGTGCCGGTCATGCCGATCATGCCCTGCTTGGTCGCCATAGTCGCCCAGTAGCCGGCGATGCCGTAATGGGACGAGTTCCTTATGGCGCCCATGGCGAGGCCGTACATCTTTGCCTTCTTTATGAGCTTCTCCATCATATGATACGACGCGACCATGCCCATTCCGTCGTGCGCGTCAGTCACCATAGTGGTGGGAGTCTCGCGCAGGACCTCGATCTCAGTCACGGGGTTCAGTATCCCCGCGCGGATGCGATCGATATAGATGGGCTTGAAGCGGTTGCAGCCGTGGCTCTCAATGCCCCGCCTGTCGCTTTCCATGAGCACGTCGGCGCAGATCGCCGCGTCTTCCTCGGGGATACCGCACGCGGTGAACGCCGCGCGCATGAAATCACCGATCTGCTGCCAGGATACGTAAGGTCTGGTTTCCATATTTATCTTTTCCTTTCGTGTAGATTTACTTGTTTATCGTCAGCTTGGTCTTGCGTACGGCGCGCGCCCCCGAATATAGCCGCTGGAGCTTCCGGGCCGCCCCGAAGAGAATAACGCAGGCGCAAGGCTTTAGCGCTGATTCAGTTCGCCCAGCTTCTGGAGCGCTCGACCGCTCTCTGCCATTCGGCGTAGCGGCGCCCTCTCTCATGTGCGTCAATCTCGGGGCGGAACACCCTTTCGACCTTCCTGTTGTTTTCTATGTCGTCAAGGCCGCTCCAGAATCCGACGGCGAGCCCCGCAAGATACGCGGCGCCCAAAGCCGTGGTCTCCACGACCTCCGGACGGTTTATGGCGACTCCGAGCATATCCGCCTGTATCTGCATGAGCTTATTCGAAACGGAAGCGCCTCCGTCCACGCGCAGCTCGGAAAGGCGGAAGCCGACGTCATCCTCCATGGCGGATATGAGGTCCGTGACCTGATAGGCTATCGAATCGAGCACGGCGCGGGCGATATGCGCGGCGGTGGTGCCCCTCGTGATGCCTACCATGGTGCCCCTTGCATACATATCCCAGTAAGGCGCGCCTAGGCCCGTGAAGGCGGGAACGAGCAGGACTCCGCCCGCATCGGGAACGGATTCGGCAAGTATGTTTACCTCCGGAGCAGACTTGATGAGCCCGAGGCCGTCCCTCAGCCACTTTATCACGCTGCCGGCATTGAAAACGCTGCCCTCAAGCGCGTACTCGACCTTTCCGTCAAGGCCCCACGCGATGGTCGAAACGAGTCCGTTGCGGCTGCGCATGGAGCTTTCGCCCGTGTTCATCATAAGGAAGCAGCCTGTGCCGTAGGTGTTTTTGGCCTGACCCTTGGAGAAGCAGGCCTGTCCGAAGAGCGCCGCCTGCTGATCGCCGGCAACGCCGGAGATTGGAATGCCCGCAAGCGCTTCGAGCCCGGATATGCCGGGCGCCACGACGCCGAAATCGCCCGAGGAGGGCCTTGCCTCCGGGAGCATACAGGCGGGGATGCCGAGAGCCTTCATTATCTTTTCGTCCCAGCAGAGGCGGTCGATGTCAAATAACATGGTCCTTGACGCGTTGGAGTAATCGGTCGCATGGACCTTGCCGCCCGTCAGCCACCATATGAGCCATGTGTCGATGGTGCCGAAAAGCAGCTCGCCGCGCTCGGCCCTCTCCCTCGCCCCCTCCACGTTATCCAATATCCACTTGATCTTTGTGGCGGAGAAATAGGCGTCGATCAGAAGCCCCGTGTGCTCTGCGACGTGATCGGAAAGGCCGTCCGCAATGAGCTTTTCGCAGATCTCGGAGGTCCTCCTGCACTGCCAGACTATGGCGTTATAGACGGGCTTGCCCGTGGCTTTTTCCCATACCACGGTCGTTTCGCGCTGATTGGTGATGCCTATCGCGGCGATCTGAGCGGCGGCGATCCCGCCGGACTCCATAGCCGCGGTGATGGCGAGCTTTTGGCTCATCAGTATCTCCATGGGGTCGTGTTCGACCCAGCCGTCATGGGGATAATACTGTTTGAACTCGAGCTGGGCCGTGCCGTGTATGCCTCCGCTGCGGTCGAAGAAGATCGCGCGGGAGCTCGTGGTGCCCTGATCCAAAGCAAGTACGTATCTTTCCATTGCCCATACCTCCCTATATTAATCGTATTATAGGTCATGCAGGGCCTGTTTGCAAGTGCGAATTGACGAGGCGGCTCAAGGCTTCGGCGCAGAGAGGGGCCTTAATTTTCCACCCGGCACTTGCCAAGAGAAGGATTTGAGGTTATAATATAGATGTAGAGATTTGCATAATCGGAGGCTTATCGCTTGAAAAAGCTATTTTCGAACAAGCCCATACTCATAATGGTCATCGCGGTCGTGCTGCTTTTGGTGCTCGCTTTCTTTTCCGCGGGCTCAAGGACCATACCCTGGCTCGAAAACACCGTCGGCGCCATCGCCCGCCCCGTGCAGACCGTGGCGTTCAAGGTGTCCAACGGCATAGCCGGATTCTTCAGCAATATCTTCAACTCGACCGACGCCGATCTCGAGCTGGCCAAATACAAGCAGGAGCTTGCCATGTACGAGCAGATGAAGCTCGATTACAACGAGATACAGAAGGAGAACGAGAGGCTGCGCGGTCTGCTCAATTACTCCGGTTCGATAGGGATAAGCGATTACGTCACCGCAAAGGTCATAGGCAGATCCAACGGCGTATGGTTCGATATGATCACCATAAACGCGGGCCGCAAGCAGGGCGTCGAGACGGGCATGCCCGTCATGTGCGGCGACGGTCTCGTGGGCAAGGTGACCGACGTCGGCTCCAACTGGAGCAAGGTGACCTCGATAATCGACTCCTCCGTGAACGTGGCCGTAACGGTCGAAAGGACCCGCGACAACTGCATGGTGCGCGGCGTATTCTCCCCCAACTCCGCAAAGAGCGAGCTTGAGCTTTACTATCTGCCCACCGATCTGACCGACCTCGTGCCCGGCGACATTATCATGACGAGCGGCATAGGCGGCATATATCCAAAGGGTATAAGGGTGGGCACGGTGGACGAGGTGATGCTCGACACGGATAATTCGGGCGTCAACGCCGTCGTCAATCCCTCCGTCGATTTCCTGCATCTCGAGGAGGTCATGGTCATCACCGGCTTCGGGGGTGAAGGCTGATGCGCAAATGGCTCCTCGTGCTCACGCTGGCGGCGGTCTTCTTCATTGACAACGTCTTTGCTGACAACGTCGTGGTCTTCGGCTTCAGGGCGGACGTGATGCTTGCCGCCGTCGTCGCGCTGGGCGTTCTTGCGGGCCCATTGACGGGCTCCGCCGCCGGGCTCATACTCGGGCTCATAACCGATATCGTTTTCAACAAGATAGTGGGGCTTTCGGCGCTGACATATATGTTCTCCGGGCTTGCCGGCGGCTTCTTCTACAGGAAGTTCTATGCGGATAACCTCATTATCCCCACCGTTACCGCGATGATCTGCTCTTTTATCAAGGAGCACGTCTTCCTTATCGCCGCGAAGCTCTCGGGCGGCAGGCCGCCTTACTTTTACACCCTCGCAAGCTATGTGATCCCCTGCTTCCTGCTTACAGGCGGTATCTGTGCGCTCCTTTACATATTCTTCAAGCACGCGCTCTTCAAGCCGCTTTGGAGAAATGAGGCTATTAAATTAGAGTAATGAAACGGAACGACGCTCAAAAGAGGCCTCTCCCGAGGCTGATAATACTCGGCATACTGCTGCTTGCCATGATGTCCCTGCTCATTTTCCAGCTGTTCAGGGTCACTATAGCGCAGGGCGAATCCTTTGCGAAGGAGGCCGGCTCCATTTCGAGCCGCACGGTCGTGACGAAGGGAAAGCGCGGCGACATACTCGACCGCAACGGCCTCGTATTGGCTTACGACGAGGCCTGCTTCAACGTGGAATTCATGCGCAATCCGAACAGCCGCACCGACTATTTCAGCGCCGTCTATACCGAGGCGCTGATAAAGGCGATAAGGATAATCGAGAACGGCGGAAGCCACGTTATCGACACCTCCTATATCTGCATGGACGAAAACGGGAAGATCTATTATGATTTCGGCGTGACGAGCGAGACCTTCATCAAGTCCAGATACAAGAATTTCTGCAACGTTATGGGCTTCTACATGAAGGACAAGGACGATATGTCCACCTGGAAATCCGCCGAGGACGCCTATTTCGAGCTGCGCAGCAAATGGCATATACCGGAGGAGCTTTCATTCGAGGAAGCGCGCAAGGTCATCTCCATAAGGCAGGAGGTGCTCCTTAACAACTATCGCTCGTATATGCCCGTTACGATAGCCTATAACGTCTCTCTGGACGTCGTGGCGCAGATCGAGATGATGGCTTCCGAGCTGCCTGGCCTGCAGACCTCGCAGAGCACCGTCCGCCGCTATCCTTACGGCGAGACCGTGGCTCACATAGTCGGCTACTGCCAGAAGATGAACGCAGAAAACGCCGAGGAGCTGCTGAAGAAGGGCTATAACTACAGCGATTACGTCGGGGTGTCCGGCGTCGAGGCGACCATGGAGGAATACCTCACCGGAGCCACTACCGAGCATCAGGGCTCCATCAATTTCGTCGTCAACTCCAACGGCGCCGTGGTCAACACTGTCTCCGTCGTGCCCGCTACCGACGGCAATAACGTGACTCTAACCATAGATCTGCCAATGCAGGTCGTCGCCTCGCAGGCGCTCCGCTCCATCATCGAGAAGATACACGAAAAGGAGCTTGCCAAGATCTACCCGAACGGCGACGGAGTCCCCGCCGAGCAGTACACAGAGTATGACAGCATATCCCTTGCGGAGACCGGAGCCATAGTTGTAATGGACGTCAACAGCGGCGAGGTGCTTGCGCTTTCGAGCTATCCGAGCTTCGATCCCAACTGGTTCATAGAGGGCCTGACCGAGGAGAACGTGCTCTACCTTTACGGCGATCCCGACGAGGACGGCGATTTTGCCGACCGCACCACTCCCACCCGCAACAAGGCGATATCCATGAAGCTGGCTCCCGGTTCCATATTCAAGATGTGCACCGGCCTTGCGGGGCTCATGGAGGGCGCGATAGGCCTGCATGAGACTATCGACGACGAGTCACCCTATATATATATCGACGAGGAGACCGGCAAGGAGGTCGATACCCACGCCCGCTGCTGGACGCAGAACCCCGCCAAGCATCAGGATCAGGACATAATAAAGGCCGTTACGAACTCCTGCAACTACTATTTCTACGAGGTCTCCTACAGGCTCGGCATCGACAAGCTCGTTTCCTGGGCGGAAAAGCTCGGCTTCACATCCAGAACGAATATCGAGCTGACGGGCGAAACGAGGGGCATCGTCGGAGGGCAGTCGGCCATGTACGACAACACGAAGCCCTACACGAATCAGGACACCTCCCTCCCCCTCCTCGTTTACCGCAGCCTCTGCCGCCTTTTGAACGGCTATCAGAATATGCGCGGAGTCGAGATCGATCAGGAGGCTATCTCGCAGTGCGCGCAGGATCTTATGGTGCTGCAGGACGGCACTCTTAAGGGAAAGGGCTCCGAGGTACGCCAGATACTCTCCAAGCACCTCGGTATCCCCGACGGCATTTCGAGGGCGCAGGGCTGGGACGGCGAGATAACCTCCATGCTTACCGAGCTCCAGTGGAAGGCCTCCTACACCATCCGTACCGGCATAGGTCAGGGCATTATGCTGGTCACTCCCATCGAAGCCGTCCGCTACGTCGCCGCTATCGCAAACGGCGGCACGGTCTACGACGCGCACATAGTCGGCTCCGTGGTTTCGCCCGAAGGCGCGACCATAATGCAGACCGAGCCCACCGTATTCAACCACATCGACGCCCCCGACTCGTATTGGGACGCGCTGCGCCAGGGAATGAAGGGCGTCGTTTCGCCCGAGGACGGCGGTACCGCGGGTACTGCGTTCAGCAAGGAATACGACGAGATGGGCTATCTCGCCCTTACGAGCGGCAAGACGGGCTCCGCGCAGGTCGGCGGAGTCACGATAGACATACAGAACACGAGCTGGTTCGTTGCGTTTGCTCCGAACGACGATCCGGATATCGCCATTTGCGTCTGCGTTCCCAACGGGCTTTCCGGCTCCTCCTCCGCAGGCGCCATAGAGGAGATACTGACCTACTACTTCACCAAGCTCAACTCGAGCGCCTCCGAAACGCTCGCCGGCTTGAACGAGATCACCCCGTAGATCCCCCAACAGGAGAAGCGATGTTTATAGTAATCCCCGCATACCGCCCCGATGATAAGCTGTTCGGCGTTATAGACGGACTCACCTGCAGTGAGAACCGTTTTATCGTCGTTGACGACGGGAGCGGTCCCGCTTACGCCTCGATCTTCAGGAGGCTCAAGAAGGAATACGGGGATAACGTGACCGTCATCCATCAGAGCCTCAATCGCGGCAAGGGGCACGCGCTCAAGACCGCTTTCGAATACGTGGAGAGCGTATGCGGGGAGAACGACGGTATACTGACTATCGACGCGGACTCCCTCCACAGGGTCGAGGAGGCGAAGACGCTCATTTCCGAATGGGAAAAGGCGCCCGACGCCTTCTATATCGGAAGCTGCAGTTTCGGTAAAAAGCTCCCCCTCAGGGACAGATTCGGCAGCTCCGTCACGCGGAGCGTATTCGCCATAACCACCGGCGTCCGTATAAGCGACACCGAATCGGGGCTGCGCGCTTTTTCGGTCAAGCTCATACCCGATCTTTTGAAGATAAAGGGCGAGCATTACGATTTCGAGATCGCCGAGCTGCTCTATGCCGTCAAGGAGCGCATAAAGATAACCGAGATCCCCTTCGGCACCGAATATGCTCCCGGCTATCACAGGAAGCATTTCCGTTTCAAGGATTCATGGCAGATCTACAAGATGATATTCGTGTTCATGCTCTCATCCTTCAGCTGCTTCCTGATCGACTACAGCCTGCTGCTGATACTCGCGGGCGTATTCAAGCGTCTGCCCGGAGCTGTAGAGGTCGCCGAGAACGAGTATCGCCTCAGGATGCTCGGGACGCAGGTCGACACCCATCTGCTCGCTCTGATAATCGCAAGGATAATAAGCTCCTTCTGCAACTATCTGCTGAACAGGAAGGTCGTTTTCAAGACGAGCAGCCGCGCAGCGCTGGTCAGGTTCTACATCGTTATTATCGGGCTCCTGCTCGCCAACTACGCGCTGCTCTCCCTCGTCGCCACGGCGAACGGTCTGCCGCTGTGGATAGCGCAGCTCGTCGTTCAGGCCGTGCTCTATCCTTTGAGCTTTATACTGCAGAGGAAATTCGTTTTCCCGGATAAATACAAAAACACCGCGCCGAAGGCATAAGGCCGTGCGCGGGCAAGGAGAATTATGGGTTGGGATATTGCTTTCTTCCTGCAAAGCCTGCTTCTTGGAGTCGGGCTTGCAATGGACGCATTTTCGGTCTCGCTCGCAAACGGCCTGAACGAGCCGGCTATGAAGCCGCCCCGTATGTGCGGCATAGCGGGCGTCTTTGCCGGATTCCAGGCGCTGATGCCCCTTCTCGGCTGGGTATGCGTGCATGCCGCCGTCGAGCATTTCAAGGTGCTCGAAAAGTTCATCCCCTGGGGCGCGCTCCTGCTCCTTGCCTATATCGGCGGCAAAATGCTCTATGAAGGCGTCAAGAACAGGGACATCGCCGCGGAAAAGCCCGCGGTCGGCTTCGGAGGGCTCATAGTGCAGGGCATAGCCACCTCCATCGACGCGCTCTCGGTCGGCTTCACCATCGCCGAATACGATTGGATACACGCCCTCGTATGCGCCCTGCTCATTTCGGTCGTGACTTTCGTGATCTGTATGTTCGGTCTCGGGCTCGGCAAGCGATTCGGCACGAAGCTCTCATGGAAGGCTTCCGTGCTCGGGGGGCTGATACTGATCGGTATCGGTATCGAGATATTCGTTTCGGGTATGATAAAATAAGCTTTTTTCATCAAAAGCGGCGGGGCTTTATCGGGTGCGTACACCCTTGCCCCGCCGATTTTTTACGGCTCCCAAACGTACAGGCCTTCGCCCGCGGCAAGTATCTTGACGAGCTCGGCGAGCTCCTCGTCGGCGTTATACAGCGTAAGATACGTTTCGTCTGGTTCGGATACTATCATAGCGTCGTCTAACAGGATGCATTGGCGCTCCCGCCGCATACTCTCCGCCGTCAGCTCGGGAGGCGGGTCCGGCTCGCCGTACTCGCCGAGAGCTATGCTCATATAGCAGTTGAGCTTCAGCACGAGGTCGATATGCTTCCGCTTGATACGCGATATCTGCGGCTCAGAGAGATAGTATTTCTCAACGGCAAAGTATTGGCCGGGACTTCCGTATTTGACCTGCCGGGGAAGTACGTCGATTATCAGGTACGGACAGAGCAGCAGTTCTTCTATGGATCTGTTCATTATAAGCCTCCCTTTTCCCGTTTTTATCGTCGCCTTATTATAATCGAATATCGGCTGGGAAACAAGCCCGCGCGGCAGTCAAGACAGATCTCCCGCAAAATAACGCCTCCCGCGAAAAACACGGGAGGCGCTGCGTTCTGATTTATTATTCGTCGGCGTCGGGCTCTTCCTCTTCCTCGGCGCCCTTCTTTTTCTTGCGCTTGAAGAGACCGAAGAAGGTGTCGTTCGTATCATCTTCCTCCTCTTCCTCTTCCCTGGCCTTCGCCTCTTCCTGCTCGGCTATCGCCTTCGCTTCATCGGCGGAGTGGTTGAAATCGGGCTTGGGCACTACGCCGAGATCGTTCCTGTTGATCTCGACGACCTCATAATACTCCTCAAGGAACTGCATGAGGGAGCCGAGCACGCCGTCGGCATAGGTCTTGGCGTTGTCATAGACCTTCTTGGCGTTGTACTCCGCCTTGCGCTCGAGAAGACCCGCGCGGCGCTCCGCCTCGGCGATGATGTCATGCTCGTCGAGCAGCGCCTCACGCTTGGCCTCGGCAGCCTCCACGATGCGCTGCGCCTCCGCCTCGGCTTCGGCAACGATGCTGTGCGCCTCGCTCTGCGCGCTCTCTATGAGGCTCTTCTTCTTGGACTCAGCCTCGTTGGTAAGCGCTTCGGCCCTCGCCTGAGCGTTATCCTCGAGCTCGCGGGCAAAGGACTCGGCCTTGGAGGTGATGTTCTTAGCATTATTGATGATGCTGTCCGCCTTGCGGACGTCTTCGGGAATGGTAACCTTAAGATCACCGAGGAGATTGTAGATCTCGTCTATATCGACGATGCGCCTGTCGGTATTTCCGCCGAAACGGGGGGCGGGGCTTGAGTCTATAATGTTCTCAAGCTCATTGATCTTCTCGAGACTCAAGACGACCGTGGGATCAGTATTCTTTGCCATATTCAAACTCTCCTTAGTAATTTATGATCAGCATTCGGTACAAGTCCATCAATGCTAATTCCTATTTTGATAAGCTGACGAACGAGGCTGGAGCTGATATGCGCATATTCAGCCTTCGATATCAGATAGACGGTCGTGATATCCGGAGCGATGCGGGAATTGACCTCCTCGAGCGTCGCCTCGTAATCCACGTCGCCGCCCGTCCTGATGCCGCGCACGATGACCGAAGCGCCGACGGAACGGCAGTAATCCACGAGCAGACCGCAGCTCGAATCGGCACAGGCGTTGGGGATATCCTTTATACCGTCGCGGATAAGCTCAAGGCGCTCTTCGACGGTGAATTCCTCATCCTTGCCGGGATTGGCGAGTATGGTGACGTATACCTTGTCGAACACCTGCGCCGCGCGCCTGACTATCTCAACGTGCCCGACCGTGATCGGGTCGAAGCTGCCGGGAAAAACAGCGATACTCATTCCTGATCTGCTCCTCCATAGACGGCAAGGGTAACGAAGGAATCCCCGTATTTCCTTGCCTTTTTTGCGTTATAACCCTCCGTGAAGGCGGGAGGATTCGACTGCGAATGCTCGCAGAGCAGTATCGCGCCCTCCTCAAGTAGCGAAAGCTCATCCAAAAGCGCCAGCGCCATCGATTCGAGCTCGGACTCATAGGGCGGATCCAGAAGCACTATATCGAAGCGCTCCCCCTCCGCCGCGAGCCTCTTCAAAAGCTCGAGCGAATCGCCGTAATTGACGGAGGCGCTGCCCTCGAAGCCGAGCTTTTTAAGATTCGCCTTGACTACGGAGACCGCCTGCCTGTCCGAATCGCAGAAGACGACGTGCTCCGCTCCCCTTGATATCGCCTCAAGACCGAGGCTGCCGCTGCCGGCGAAGAGATCGAGCACCCGTGCGCCCTCTATGTCGAACTGGATCATGCCGAACATGGCCTCCTTGACCTTGGCAAGAGTCGGCCTCGTGTGCATGCCCTTTGGGGCAAGTATCTCCCTGCCCTTTGCGATACCGGCTATGATCCGCATAATCTACTCCATTTTCGCTATTATTCTATCACCTTGCGGTGAGCTATTCAATAGGTGTTACAAAAAATTTCTACAAAATATTGTGTACCCGCACCGCAAAACACCCGGGAGTGACCACAATATCTACCGGTTTATCCGTTTCCTCTACGGGGACCTCGTCAACGAGCTGGCAGTCGAAGCCCACGGCGACGGTGAGGCAGGAGGTCCTTGCAAGGAGCCTGTCGTAGTACCCGCCTCCCTGACCGAGCCTCGAGCAGCTCCTGTCAAAACCTATCGCGGGAAGTATTATGGCGTCAAGCTCCTCCGGCGCTATCTCCTCGGCGGTATCCGGATCCGGCTCAAGTATGCCGTAAGCGCCGACCTTGAAGCCGTTCCGCTCCGCGGGGATGAAGAGCCTCAAGCCGCCGTTTTCGATGCAGAGCGGGAACGCGGCTTTGACGCCTCTGCTCCTGAGCTTTTCGACGGCGGGAAGTATGTCGAGCTCGTATTTCATAGGCATATACGCGAGCACGATCTTCGAAGAAACGAGCGCGTCTACCGAAACGAGCTTTTCGGCGACGGCTTCGGCCGCCGCACGCCTCTGCTCATCGTCAAGCCCGCGCCTTGCCCTTCGTATGAGCGAGCGCAGCTCCGCCTTCTTTTCGGTCACAGAGGCTTCACAGCTCATTATGGCATATCTCCCCGTTAATTATCGTCATCACGCAGCGGGAGCGCACGTCGAGAGGCTCGCCGCCGAACACGGCTATATCGGCGTCCTTGCCGGGCTCAATACTGCCTACCCTGTCGTCTATGCCGGTTATCCTTGCGGCGTTGATGGTGATAGCCTTCAGCGCCTCGTATTCGGGTAGGCCTTCCTTGACGGCTATGGAAGCACATACGGGCAGATACTGCTCCGGTATGACGGGATGATCGGTCATCATGGCGAATTCGATACCGTTTTCAAAGAGTATCCTCGGCGCCTCGAAGCTCAGATTCCTCGTTTCGATCTTGCCCCTGTCGCAGAGGAGCGGCCCGATAATGACGCCCGCGCCGGTATCCCTTATCCCCTCCTTCAGGAGCTCGGGGATCATGTAGCCCTCGGTGCAGTGATCGAGTGTCAGGCGGACGTTGAATTCCCTTGCGATGCGAAGCACGGTGAGTATGTCGTCCGCCCTGTGCGCGTGCACCTTGAGCGGGAGCTCGCGCCTTATAACGGGCAGCATGGCTTCCATGGCGATATCCTTTTCGGGAAGCTTGGAGGCGTCGTCCCCGGCTAAGCGGAGCTTCTTTTCGTATTCGGCCGCCTTGGTGAGCGTTTTGCGGAGTATCGCCGCTATCTGCATGCGGGTGAAGATGGTCTTTTCGTTGTGATAGACCCTTTTGGGGTTCTCGCCGAAGGCCGCCTTCATTGCGACGGGCGCGCGCAGGAGCATGGATTCGACGTCCCTGCCGTGGGTCTTTATCGCGGCGAACTGACCGCCTACGACGTTCGCGCTTCCGGGACCCGTGACGCAGGTGGTCACACCGCCCCTCATCGCCTCTTCAAAACACCTGTCGAAAGGGTTTATGGCGTCTATCGCGCGGAGCTCGGGAGTGGACGTATTGGACATCTCGTTGCCGTCGTCGCCCTCAAAGCCCATACCGTCCTCGAACATTCCTATATGGCAGTGCGCGTCGACTATGCCGGGTATCACGGTGCATCCCGCCGCGTCGATGACCTCAGCGCCTTCGGCGTCGAGATCCTTGCCGACTGCCTTGATCTTGGTCCCCTCTATGGCGACGTCGCCTGTAAAGCGGGGCTCCATGCCTTCCGCCATGGGGATGACTGCTGCGTTTTTTATAATGATCATATCCTTTAAGAACCTTGCCCCGAGGGGCTCCTTTCATTTATTTTTCCTTATAAGCCTTCCCCCGGGCGGGGAAGGTGTCAGCGCAAAGCTGACGGATGAGGGGTATATACTTTATACGGAATTCCCATCGGGAATTCCATCCTTTTCGGCTCCCAGCTCGGACGCGATAATGTCTATCATGTCCGTCGCGCGGGCAAATCTGTTATGAAGCGTGTATACTGCCTTCTCGCCCGATATCCCGAGGAGGTATGCGCCGAGCGAAGCGGCGTCGAAAAGCTTCGCGCCCTGCGCCGCCATCGCGGCGATAACGCCTGTCAGCACGTCACCGCTGCCGCCCTTGGCAAGCGCGCTCGAGCCCCTGTCGTTATACCTTACGGCTCCGGAAGAGGAGACGATTATGCTCGAAGCGGATTTTAACAGCACGCCGCATTTGTGCTGCTTTGCAAAGGAGATCGCGGAAGCGGAGAAGTTTTTCCTGACCGTATCGACGTCGCTGCCCAAAAGCCTTGCCATCTCGCCCGGATGAGGGGTTATGAGCACCTTTTCATGGAGCAGCTCCATAAGCTCGGGATATTCGGCGATAGTATTGAGCGCGTCCGCGTCGGCCACGCAGGGCTTGCCGGATGAGAGCGCCGTCCTGACGAGCGTCTTCGTCCTTTCGGAAACGCCCATGCCGGGCCCTATCGCGATAACTCCCGCCCATTCTATCAGCCTGCCCGCCTCGCCGTCGTCCGTCGAAAGCATCGCTTCGGGTATAACGGCGAAAGAGGGCATTATCTCGGCGGGTATGAGCGCCTTCGTAAGGCCTGCGCCGGATCTGATGCAGGCCCCGGTGCACATGAGCGCCGCGCCGGGCATGCCGGGCGAGCCTGCGATTATGAGCGCTCTGCCGTGATCGCCCTTATTGGAGCCGGGCCTGCGCCTGGGCATCAGCTTCGCGGCGAGCTGATCGTCTATCTCCTTCTGGCTTATAACGGATACGTCGGCGGCATAAACCACGTCCGAAACGCCGTCCTCGTATCTGACCAAAAGCTGACCGTTGGGCGCGAGTCTGTCCCCCACTCCGTAGCGCACCCTGTTTTCCTCTATCACGGCAAGGTGCCTGTCGATGGAGATGCAGTTCTGCACGAAGTTTTTGCAGAAGGCCTCGGCGTCGCTCATCAAAAGCTTATACTGCACAAGGAATTCCTTGAGTATCTCGTTCACGGCGTCCAGCACGCCTATGTATTTGCCGTACTGCATGTATATGCTCGTCGCGGGCTGCAGCAGGTCGTCCGGCAGATGGTCGGCGTTGAGATTCAGACCGATGCCTATTACGGCGAACTTTTTGCCCTCTATCCTGACCACCTCGGAGAGTATGCCGCAGACCTTTTCGAGCCTTTCGGTCGTAACGACGTCGTTGGGCCACTTGATCGAAAGATCGACCGCTCTGCCCGTCATCTTGAGCATGGCGTTCCTGACGGCAGCGGCGGCGGCAAGATTAAGCATGGGTATCCTGTCCATGCTGAGCTTTGTGCTCTGCACTATGCTCATCATGACCGCGTCCTCGGTATTGAGCCACGACCTGCCCCTTCTGCCCTTCCCCTCCGTCTGCTCGCCCGCAACGTGCACCGAACGGTCCACGGACTCGCCCATCATCGCGAGCGCGCGCCTTGCGGCGGCGTTGGTCGAATCGACCACGTCGTAAGTATAGACCTCGAAGGGATATGCGTCGTATCTTCCGTTTTCCATTATTCCCGGGCCTCGCTTACAGCCTGCATTATGATATCGTGCGAATAACCCCTCGTGCGGAGACGGTTATAGACCCGCCGGAGCTTCTCTTCCTCGTCGTCCATATTTTCAAACTGCCTGAGATACTTTTTGGCGACCTGCACGGCGTTATTCAGCTCGATCTCCGAGCCCACGGCGTCGAGCGCGCTTTCGATGATATCCGGCGGGACGTGATGCCCTTTGAGCTGCTCCTCAAGGCGGAATCTGCTCACGGGCTTTGTGCTGAGCCTTGATTCGACGAAGCTTTTGGCATATGCTTCGTCATCGAGCAGACCGGCGTCCTGCAGGCGCTCTACGGTCTGCATTATCTCGCCCTCCGAATAATTGCCCTCGTCGAGCTTGAGCTCGACCTCGCGCACCGTCCTCGCCTTTGGGGTGAGGTAGTTCAGCGCCGCGTCATAAGCGGAAACGCAGGATATCTTCTCTTTCCGAGCCATAGTGACCTCTCAATTAGGATTATTGTATGATTTTATCATATTCGCGGGCTGATTTCCATACCGGTTTTTGCCGTTTGCGAAAATACAGAGCAAATTGCACGCGAGCCGCACCGCCTCCCCCGCGGCCGATGCCGTGATATAGCCCGCGACGCCGAGCGCAGGCGCGGCAAGCGATATGAGAAGGAGCTGATACGCCTCGCCCGTCACAGCGAAGAAAAGCACCCTCTTCTGCATCATAAGCCCGTTCATGGCCGATATCGAGACCGCCTGCAGCATAAGCGCGAAGGTGCGGAAGAGCAGCAGTATCATGACGCTCATATCCGCCTCCCTGCCGAAAAAGAGCGAAGCGGCCCTGCCGGAAACCAAGCCGAGCAGCAGCAAGGAACAGCAGCCCGCCGCGGCTGTCAGCGCAAAGGCTTTTTTGATGAGCGGCATGGGATCGCGGCCCCTTGCGGCGAGCCGCGACGTTTCCGGCATCAATACCGTGGAGACGGCGAGCGCGAGAGACATGGGGAGCGCCGCGATGGGCATGCAGACGGTATTGAGCTCGCCTATCTCCGAAAGCGCCGCCTCATACCCGAGTCCGCTCCGCATGAGGTACACGGGCAGTCTCAAGGCTCCTATTGACGAAAACACCGTTGAGGAGACCGCGGTCAGCGTCGCGGGAAAAGCGATCCCCGCAAGCGGGAGTATGAACGCGCCTCTTTTCTCAACTCGCTTCCCGCCGAACAGCCGCGCATATGATACCGAAAGATTCGTGACGCTTACCGTTTCGCTCATAAGCATTCCGAGCATTATGAGGAATACCGTTTTCGCGTCGGAATCGCGCCCGATGCTTTTGAGCAGCACTATTACGAGAACGAACCTCACGCTCTGCTCTATAAGCTCCGATACCGCGCAGCGGCGGACGTGCCCCGTGCCGAAATGGACGGACTTCAATACGTTTTCGACGCCGGTCAAGAATATGCACGCAAGCATCAAAAGGAGCGTCCCCTGCGCCGACGAGTTCCCCAGCACCGCCCGGCCAATGCGCTTTGAAAAGAGCCCTATCGGAAGAGCGGCGCAGATATAGAGCGCGCAGTAGACGATCAGGGCCGACGAGAAAATGCTCCCGACCTTCTCCCTGCCGTGCTTTGCCGCGAGGCCGGATACGGCGATATTGAGCCCCGATATGCAGACCGAAACGACTATGCCGTATATCTGCATTATGAGCGAATTGAGCCCCAGCGCGGAAGCGGGCGCGGATCTGCTCAGCGCGATACGGTAAACGAAGCCCATGAGCTGCAGTATGAGATTGGAGCAAAAAAGCATTGCCACCCTGTATGATACGGAATCCTTACTCATACAGAATGGTAATGCCCTAAAATCGAGAATTATGATGCGCGCTTACCTGCCGGGCTTGAAGATCTTATGCCTGTACCAGAAAGCGTCGTCCTTTGTGAGCACGAGTATATCGATATCCCCGCCGCAGGTCTTGGGCTTGGTCTCGAAGCGCTGGAGCTTTATGGTGATATCTATGAGGAAATCGGCAAAGTCCACGGCGTCCTTCAGGGGCATGAGGTTATGGTTGATAGGGGTCGGCGGCTGAGAGTTCAGAAGCTTGGTGATGGCGAGCTGCTCGCCGCTCCAGGAGGAGGCGTAGCGGATATTCCCGTTATCCATGTTTATACGCTTGAGCTCCTTGCCCACGTCGTAAACGAAGGGCTCGTCCTCGTCATAGCCGCAGACGAAGAAATTGACGTGCGGAAAATGCTTATAGGCGTATGCCTGCAGCTTTTTGGCGACGTCGGTAACGGTATCGCGCGGGGTGACCTCCTCTATCTCGAATATGCGCAGATAATCCGAGATGGTCTTGTTTTCGAGCACGGCCGCGCCGCAGGAGGCGACGCCTACCCGCACCTTGCCCAATAAGAACACCTTCTGGGCGTTATCGGAAATGGAGAACATTCCCTGCTGCTGGGTCTTCCCGTCCGGGGTCTTGAGCATTATATTGCCCGTCATGCGGCTGTCCGCCGCAAGCACTATACCTTCGGGAACGTAAACGGAACACATTATAGACATATTGAAGCACCTCCGTATTTATCAGATAATAGAGCCGAGTATACCGGCGTCGTTTCCGGCTTTGGCGACGGAGAACCTGCCGCACGAGCCGAAGAAGGTCCTCGGCGGGACCTTTTCCCTGAGTATATCGAGCAGGAAATCCCCCGCGCCGGACACGCCTCCGCCTATGACGATCACCTCGGGATCGAGCACGTTCACGAACGAGGCGACGGCGTCGGAAAGAGCGTCGGTGTATTCATCGAATATTGCCGCGGCGGTCTCGTCGCCCGCCATGGCGCACTCTATCGCGAGCTTCGCGCCGACCTCCTCGCCCTCCGACGCACGACAGTATATCATCCCGCGGCGTTCATTACAAGCCTTTTCGGCAAGTCTTTTCAGTGCCGTGGCGGAGCACAGCGTCTCTATACAGCCCCTGTGCCCGCAGCCGCAGAGCCTGCCTCCGCGGTCGAGCATGGCGTGACCTAATT
Source organism: uncultured Clostridia bacterium (assembly GCA_947306125.1). Lineage (GTDB taxonomy): Bacteria > Bacillota > Clostridia > Christensenellales > CAG-138 > UBA3857. The sequence continues at coordinate 18,323 of CAMZFO010000014.1, forward strand.
CCGTGCCCCTGCCGAGGCCGCCCTTGAAGAGCTCTCCGCCTAATACTATGCTGCCGCCCACGCCCGTGCCGAGTGTGAGCATAAGGCCGGTCGTGACTCCCGCGAGAGCGCCGAACCTGATCTCCGCCGCAGCCGCAGCGTCCGCGTCGTTCTTGACTATCACCTTCCCCGCGGGGATCATGGACTCTATCATGGCCTTAAGAGGCACGTTGCGAAGCTCAATATTCCACGCGTCCAGTATGCCGCCCTCGGGATCTACCGAGCCCGGCACGGTAACGCCGAGCACATCTATGGGCTCGCCGCCGGAAAGCTCGGCGGAGACCCTTTTTATCAGCCCGCACATGGCTTCCGCGTCGCCCTTGGGCGTGGGATACGCGACTTTCCTTATTATTTCCTTCCCGTCCTTTACGGCGCCCGCCTTTACGGTCGTTCCGCCTATATCGAATCCGACGCAAAGCATACTCATTTCTCCTTTAACAGATAGTTTTCCACGAAGTACGCGACGCCGCTTTCAGTGCATTTCGGCACTATAACGTCCGCGGCCGCCTTGACCTCTTCATTACCGTCCTCTACGCAGGCTCCGAGGCCCGCCCATTCTATCATTTCCCTGTCGAGAGTGTTGTCGCCTATTGCGGCGGTCTCCTCCCGGCTTATGCCGAGATGCTCGGCAAGGAGCTTCAGCGCCGTACCCTTGCTGGCGCCTATCTTGTTGAATTCTATGAAACCGGGCGAGGAAGCGGATACCGCCGCCTTGCCTTTAAGCTTTTCTGTAAAAAACGGGAGCAGCTCGGGCACCCGCTCCGGCTCGGTGATAACGAGCACCTTCGGGACGTTCGCCCACTTCATGCGCCTTATCTCCGGCTCTATCCTTTCCGGGATACCCAGATGCTCGGAATAGGCGCTTGCGTATTTATGCTCCCTCTCGCAGACTATCTCGTCGCCCTGATAAAGATGGGCGTGCACCCCGAGCTCCTCGGCAAGATCCAGTATCTCCGTCACGGTATCGCTCTCGAGCTCGGTCACCATAAAGGGCTCGCCGGTCTTAGCGTCGTTTATTACGGCGCCTCCGTAATTGATCACGAGCCTTTCTATGCCGAGCTCCTTCCTCACGGCAAGCGAGCCGTGGAAGCCCCTGCCGGTCGCGAGAGTGACGTAAATGCCGGCCTCCTCCGCCTTTTTAAGAGCGAGCTTATCCCGCTCGGATATGGAGCCGTTCCTCGGCAGTATCGTATCGTCGATATCCACCGCAAGCAGTTTATACTTCAAATCCTTCTCCTCTCCCCCGTGAAAGAATGCGTAAACGCTTTTCGCGCTCGCGCTGTTCATCCCCTTCGCCGACGCAAGCTCCTCCACCGTGGCCGCTTTTATGGCGTCCATGGTCATGAATCTGTCAAAGAGGCTCCTGCGTCGCTTTTCGCCGATGCCGTCTATCTCCTGCAGCACGGAGTAAAGCGCGGTCTTGGAGCGCATGCTTCGGTGATAAGTGATGGCGAACCTGTGCGCCTCGTCCCTTATCCTCTGCAGAAGATGCAGAGTGCTGCTCGATGCGGGCAGGCTCACGGGCTCATCGCTGTCGGGAAGTATTATGTCCTCGTTCTGCTCGGCAAGACCTATTGCGGGTATATAGGAGAGCCCGAACGACCCGAGCACCTCGAGAGCGATATCGAGCTGACCCCTGCCGCCGTCGACTATCAGAAGATCGGGCAGCTCGCTGAACTTGCCGTCGCCCTCAAGCGCCCTTTGAAAGCGCCTCGTCAAATGCTCGCGCATGGCCGCAAGGTCGTCGCCCTCGGTCTGCGTTTTGGTCCTGAATCTGCGGTAAAGGCTCTTTTCCGGCTTGCCGTCGATAAACACGACCATGGAGCCGACCGTGTCCCGCCCCTGGAAATGCGAGTTGTCGAAGCATTCCATCCTGCGCGGGAGCTCGTCCATGCCTACTATGCGCGAAAGCTCCGCGAGCGCTCCCTCTCCCCGCTCCCATTCGCGGACGGTGAGCTCGCGCTTGCGCTTCAGGGCTTCGTCGCCGTTCATTTTGGCAAGCTCCGCAAGCTGCTTCTTTTCCCCGCGCTGAGGCACGGTCAGCTTTATCGCGTGGCCGGCTTCCTCTTTAAGGCAGGCGGCAATGCCGTCGCTGTCGCAGGGCTTTTCCCGGCAGACGATCTCGTTTGGGATATAGCCGCTGCCGATATAGAACTGCATGAGGAACGAGGCCATTATCTCCGGGTCGGTCTCCTCCTCCGCGGTAACGAAATAGCTGTCGGTCATCACCACGTTACCGTCGCGCATCATCATGGCGTAGACCACGGTGTTCATATCGTCGCGGGCGACGGCGAAAACGTCGAAGCTGTTCACGGCGGTGGTCGCCGCGCGCTGCTTTGCGGCAAGGCTCTCGATAGCCCTTATCCTGTCGCGGTAAAGCGCGGCGCGCTCGAACTCCATCCTTCCCGCGGCCTCCATCATATCCTTCTCGAGCTTCTGCGTAACGGCGCCGCTGTGCCCCTGGAGCACCTGCGCTATCTCGTCAAGGTACGCGTGATACTCCTCCCGCGTGACGTTCCCGGAGCACGGAGCGCAGCATTTGCCTATGTGATACATGAGGCATGGGCGCTCGCGCCGGGCTATCGCCTTGGCGATATCCTTCCTGCAGTGACGCACGGGGAAGGACTCCCTCACGGCCGTGATCGCCTCGCGCAGAGCGAGCGCCGAAAGGAACGGGCCGAAATACCTGGCTCCGTCCCTGCCTATTCTGCGTACGATCTCGATGCGCGGAAAATCCTTGTTAAGGTCGATACGGACGTAAGGAAAATGCTTGTCGTCCTTCAGGAGTATGTTATACCTCGGGCGGTTCTGCTTTATCATGTTGCATTCGAGCAGGAGCGCTTCCGCCTCGGTGGAAGTAATGGTAAACTCAAAGTCGGCGATATTGGAAACCATCGCCGCCACCTTCGGGGGCTTGGCGGTATTCTGGAAATACTGCCTGACCCTGTTTTTAAGATTTACCGCCTTGCCGACGTAGATGATCTCCCCCAGCGAGTTATACATGCGGTAAACCCCGGGGCTGTCCGGCAGGAGCTTCAATTTATCCCGAATGATCTGATCCATGGCCTTATTATAACTTATTTTTTTATTTTTGGGAACCCATATTGCAATTTCGTCGTTATATTAGTAAAATGGGATGACCATTAAAATCAACAGGAGGTTTGGATCATGCTCAAACGCCTTTTATCCGCAGCAATGGCCCTGCTTATGGCCGCCGCTTTAGTCGGCTGCTCTCAGACGGAGGCCCCCTCTCAGCACGACAGCAGCGCCTCAAAGTCCGCCTACATCAATAAGGCGGGCAAGTCCGCTCCCATCGCCGTCTACGCTTCGAGTACCGCCCCCGAGATCTCCGCTGAATACAGCGCGCGCTATACCGAAGTCAATAACAGCTTTGCCGCAAGGATGGCAAACTCCGTGGATCCCGGCACGAACTGCGTTTTCTCCCCGTTCTCGCTTCAGATAGCCCTGCAGGTGCTTTCCGCCGGCGGCAATGAGGAGACCGAAAAAGCGGTGCTCGATTCCATCTGCCCCGGTCTGACCAGGGAGGACGTCAAGGCGAGCAGCGCAAAGCTCATAGAGATGCTTGCCCGGACCAAGGGCTTCAATATGAACTCCGCGGTCGTCGCCAACAACAGTTACATGATCTGCGAGGAATTCGCAAACACCGCCGCCGACTACTACAGGGCCTCCGTGGGCGCAATAGATTTCTCCGATCCCCAAAAGGCTTCGCAGCAGATCAATAAGTGGGTCTGCGAAAACACCGATGGGCTCGTCAAGGAGCTCGTGGACAACCTCGGGCCCGACACCGTGATGGTGATACTGAACGCCCTCACTCTCAAGCTCGAATGGGAAAAGCCCTTTAACGCCCTGAAGGACGAGGCCGAGTTCCGAGGCGCCGAGGGCAGCGCATACGTTCCCATGATAAGCAGCTCCGACGCTTACGAATACGGCGCTTTCGACGAGGGCGAGATGCTTCTCGTGCCCTACAAGGGCGGAGATTACAAGCTCGCCGTTATACTCCCCGCGAAGGATATGACCCCCGCCGCAGCAGCCGCCGCGCTCATGGGCAGATTCGGCGAATGCCTCCCCTCGAACGTGCTTCTCAAGATGCCCAAGATCAAGATCGACACCAAGCTCGATATAATCCCCATGGCGAAGAAGCTCGGCATTGAGCCCGCGGTCAACGGGATTTATACGAGGCTGGTCTCCTCCGACAGCGCGTCCGTCACCAGAATTCTCCAGGGCGCTTCGCTCTCCGTGGATGAATACGGCACTATGGCCGCCGCCGCGACCGCGATCATAGCCAGCAAGGGCGTTTCCCTTCCCGCCGAGCGCGAGTTCGTCTGCGACCGTCCCTACGCCATGGTCATATACCACGCGGATACCGGCGCGGTGATGTTCGTCTCGACCGTCAATAACGTCGGATAAGCAATATAAGTCATTTATAACACGGTGCGGTCCTGCACCGTCAGATTACTGACAAAGCCCGCATTTTCGCGGGCTTTGTTGCGTGTATCAGCTTT